>CAZZYB010000018.1:0-7857 GCA_964658125.1 uncultured Acetobacteraceae bacterium
GGCCCTCTATCAGACCGCGGATACCAAAGCCATTGACGCCGCAACTGCCAACGTCAACAAGGCTGTCATCGATCATCTCCTGAAGAGCATCGCCACCGTGTATATCGTCGTTTCCTCTGCCTCGACGTCTCTCGGCGCTGTGCAGAACTCCCTCATAGCGGTTTCGGCAACCGGCACGTCGTCGTTGACGGCAATCCTCCGCGCCGAAGCCCTACTCGACAAGGTCAAAGACCCTCGTGTCCGCATTCTTTCGATTAAAAACTCCGTTCTCGGCGGAGCCGTTGTCACCCGCCAGAACCTGTTCACCGGAGGGCACCTCTTCTACACCGGAGGCGCCATCGTCAATTTCGTAGTCTTCGACGCTACTGGCACGCTCCTCCACAGCGGCGTCCTCGTCAGCGACGACAGGGGCAAGAACGTCAAGTATTAGTCTCGACGCAAAACTCTGAATGCTCTCCTCCGCCTCACAATTTCCCTCTCCGCCTGCACCTGGGTTGGAGAGGGATTCACTCTACTCGTAAGCCTCGGCAAATCATATCTAGCCCGCTACCCCCAGCGGCACCACCCACGTGGTGCGCTCGACTCGAAAACACCAAGATGATGCAGAACCACGTAGGTGTCCCCGTAGCCTCTATGAGTTTCTTCACCCGTTCAACGCCGGTGACGAGACACTCCCGCGGAGTACAGCCATGGTGCGATTTTTGTCCGGTCTGTGGTGACGATCCTGCTACAGACCACTACTTGCCCACGAAGTATCGAGCCGCCGGCGGTGTTGATACGTTTCGACTTTGTATGGACTGTGTAAGGATTCGCAGGAGTTCTGGCGAGCCATTCGCGCCGCTCTGAGTCTACATACGTCTATAGCTAGTCCTGGAAATTACGAGTCAACGGAACTCGCGCTTCCGACCGTTGTGTCACCGTCATCGTCCAAGAGGCAATGAAAAAGTGTGTCTTCACTTTCGGGGAGTCCTACTTCTTCCCGATATTCCCAACCGTTGCCAAGAGGCAGGTTGGAAGTTCTTGATAAGTTGCTTGCGAGAGCCAGGGCGAGCTTGTCGTCTCCGAGGAAGCCGACTATGCGCACCGCCTTATTCCACTCTAACGCGATGACCACACCAACTTGTCGTCGGGATGGCGCTTGATCACAATTTTGAAGAAAGCGTTTGCAGTAATACCTTTTACTTTCATGCGCTAAAGCAACGTTGATTCCGCGAACGAGCGCATAGTCGTATTACCCCAGTCGTTACGACGAGCCCACCGATGCCACGCGATCCGGCCACCCGGCCAACAGGCTCCTCGTCTCGTCTTAGCATCATAAGTTACCCGGTAGAAAAAGGCTCGTAGGTGGGCCTCACACAGAGTCTCTATCGCGCTCCTGTTTAACTGCGGGGCAGCAACGAGGCCAAACGACATCGACACACCTGGTCCGAACGAACCAGCGAGGTTAAGCTGCTCTGTGCTGTCAGCAACGGCCTTACCAGTCCGACTGGATTTTGCTTTCGCTGCCTTCCGGTGACTTTGTTCCGCGAGGGTAGAGTCGATTGGTGTGGCGATCTCAGGCTGCAGGGTGATGGCCGATATCTCAGATTCAAGTTGCGACTTGGCGTGATTGCAGTCGAAGCACGCGTTCAGTATCAGATTCCAATCGTCGGCTTTGATCGAATTCTCCGGAACAAATTTCTTGCCAATGACGTGTTCTTTAGTCGGCGGAAGCTGCGTCGAGAATTCACGATGGCAGTACACGCACGTTACGTTGCGCAGCGGCCGTTCGTGTTTCTTGCGAGTTCCTTCATTCGGCGTTGGAGATGCAATGACCTTCTGTGTTTTCATCCGGTGTCCTACGCCCATCTCAATGCCACAGTTCGTGTTCTTTAGAGGTTATAGGTTTGCGTACTCCCAGACACCCTGCCGTTGTTAAAGCTAATGTGCTTGTTTGGCGCATCCGCCCGGATGTTACCCGTCGACAAGTAGATCTTCGCCCGAACTCGGCTCCTGCTACGCCTGATTACATCCACGGAACATTCTCAAAATGCCCCACCCATCTGCTACTCCGTGTTCGATTGCTGTACTTGCCTCTGAATCCGCAAACCGAAAGTACGGCTAGTTCCAAATACCATTTCGCCAGACAGTATGCCTCGTAATATGGGACTTTCTCTTGGACGGCGGAAGGTTTGGGTGGATGAACCAACCTGTTCCGAATGAAGGTGAATATTTCAGGTCCGTCCAAGTTCTTTGCTCTGGCGTAGCTTTCAAGTTGACGTAAACCCTCAGGCACCGCGGTTGGTATGACAAGCGTGTTCAGCATGAGCCGTAATCGTTTAACAGCTCCCCTCTTACCTTTTTTCCGATTACCCACTATTACTCTATATATCTCATTTTGAAAGTCTTACGCATGCATTTCAGATTTGGGGTACTGCCGGGATTGCTCGTTATTTGCCACCTTTTTGAATGGTGCTCCCCACAAAATCCCCCACAAGCGGTTGGTGCAGATCAAAGGGTCTCTCTGTCCTCGGGGTAGGTCACGTCGCCCATGCCACGGCGTAGCGCATCACGCATCCGAATCCGCTCGTCAGAAACGACCTCGCGCTCGAAGCCCCGGTCTCGTGCGTAGGTCCTCTAGAGTCTTATGCGTATCGCAAAGATCAGCAAGTGAGCGTAGTACCTGGCTTATCTCTGATCGTAGTTCTTCGGCGAAGTCATACTCCACATGGAGGAGCGTCCGGCTGAAGTCTGTGCGCAATAATATGTGATCGCGTTCGAGCTGACGCAAGTTTTCTGCTATGACCTTCTTGGACGCAGTCGGATAGAGCCGCATTAATTGTCCAAGTCTTACGGGGCCCTTTTGTACTGCGCAGAGAATCGGAATCTCCCACTTTCCTTGAAGGAGTTGAGCGGCTAAAGAGGCCGATCTGCAAAGCTCTGTGTAGGTCGGATCACTCATTATGCCTCGGGAGCTACAAGTTTGGAACGAATGCTCGCGGCGTCTCTTGGACGGAGTTTGGTAAGCACATGGACTTCGTGTCTTTCACCAGTGTTGCCAAGCCGGCCCTCAATGCTTCAAAGTAATTTTCACACCCAGAGCGGCAGTAGGAGAAAGATCTCCCGGCAGCAGAACGATGAGGCTCTCAGACTGATTCCATTTCAGGGAGAGTCCTGTTCCCATCATTTGAACGGAAGCTATACGCGTGTCCAACAGCCCCGCAGCCTTGCCAAGAGATTGGATGCGTAACTCGCGACCGGGCATTGCCATGCAAAAGGCGTAGAGGATTGTCCCATCCTTCGACATGGTGAAGCGAAGGTCCTCCGACGTGTAGTGGGCCTTAGCTTCGTTCTTCGAGCCATCTGCAGCATCAATGATCATTCCAGCGTTCTTTGCATGGGTGCTTGGTCCTTCACCGAACACCTTCCATGGCCGAGTAGCGTAGATTCCTTCTCCGTTAACTCCCAGCCATGCACCAATATCATGCAGCATTACTTCTGCATCGGGATCGAGAGTACCGTCGGGACGTTGGGGCACATTGAGCAGCAGGTTGCCATTTTTGCTAACGATGTCGATCAACTGTTGAATAACGTCAATACCCGCAGCTTTATAGTTCATGTGCGAGTCATTGTAGAACCATGACCCTATTGAGGTGTCTGTCTGCCATGGTTGACTTTTAATCGAGTCAAGCTTCCCTCGTTCAACGTCCTGAACACCGATTCCCTCGATGTATTCCCCATGCTCCTGAATGTTTTTCAAGTTATAGACGGCTTCCAACTTGCCGCCATGCCATGCCATGTTGGAATTATAGAAATTGGCGAGGAATTGCCGGCCGATGTCTTTGAACGGAAGAGCTCCGTCGCTGTACAAGAGATCGGGATGATACTTATCTTCTAGGTCTTCCATGCGATAGAACCATTCCTTTTCCCACCACAATGGCGGATGCACCGGGTACTTCACGGTAGTTTCATCGTTTTTTGGAAGATAAAGCTCTACATACCTTGGATCGTTGCCGTCGTACGGAACTCCCTCGTATGCACCAGTCTTGTCGGCTCCATGGCTAAGATTCATCCAGCTGTAGGTGCGAGCGAGGTGTTCGGATATTCCGAAAGGCAAACCAGCCTTGCGGGCTGACGCCTGCCACATACCTACGATATCTTTTTGGGGTCCGTAGTTCACGGCATTCCAAGTATGGTACTTGGAGTTCCACTCGTCGAAATTGTCGTGATGAACACCCATAGCTACGAAGTAGCGTGCCCCAGCGCCCTTGTACAACTGCATCAAGTGGTCTGTATCGAGACGTTCAGCATGCCAGAGCTGAATGATATCTTTATATCCGAAGACTGACGGATGGCCATAGTGTGCGAGGTGGTACTTATAGGCAATCGAACCTTCTTGGTACATGTTTCTCGCGTACCAGCCGTCATTCATGGGAACCGTCTGGGGCCCCCAATGGGACCAGATACCGAACTTCGCATCGCGAAACCAGTCAGGCGCCTGGTATAGTTTGAGCGACTCGTCGGTTGCCTGGAAGAAGCCCGACCGAACGTCGATCTGGGCCGGGATAGGAGCAGGTGAGACGGAGGATTTCGGTATAGGTGGGGGGGGAGAAAGCTGGCTCGCCGGAGGGGTGACGGGGACGCTTTGCGCCTGAACCAGACGGGCGAAAAAGACGATAGCGATTACAGTTGCAAACATTTTCGCATTGCAGGAAGAAGTGGTCATAAAGGTCCTTATCAGTGTCCTATCTTTGCGATCGTACAATCAGCGCGCGAGGAGAGCCGGCCTGGTGCGTGCCACTTTGCCGATGAATTCTCCAAACAGTGTGTTTGCCCAGGAGAACCAACTGCGGGTGAACTTGCTAGGATCGGCCACATCAAAAGACTCGTGAATAAATCCAGTGTTTGCAGAAGATGCTTTGAGCATTTCAATGCAGTGCAGTATCTCTGCATCGGATTCGCTGGTGAGTCCATAGATCGTCTGGGCCATCGGCCAGATCTTGTCGCGGCCGACGTGTGGGCTTCCAGTTCCTTGAAAGACGGGTCCCTCAAAGAACCAGGGATTGTTCCTGCTCCACATGAAACGTCGGGTCCGGGCATAGAGTTGCGCGTCGGGCGAGCAGTCTAGATACGGCAGACTGAGCAGACTTGGTATGGTCGCGTCGTCCATTAAAACTTGCCCGCCAAAGCCATCGACTTCATAGGCCCAGATCGAACCGTTATCCGTTTTGACGAGCGCGTGTTTGAGCAACGCTTGATCTACCTCGTCTGCAAGCGAATGGCATTCCTGCACCAGGTCGCTGTCGTGGAATAGCGCAGACGCCATCTCCGCTAGTTGACGCAAGGACCGACTCGCAAAAAGATTGCTCGGAATAAGGAAGGAAAAGATGCATGCGTCGTCCGACGGCCGAAACGCGGACGCGATTAGTCCGCACGCTTTGACAGGATTGCCCAGTCCGTTCACAAGCGTGTCGGTGGGAGCCGGAGCGCTGCGCTGGAAGCTGTATGGTCCGGGGCCGGATTTCTGTTGTTGCGTTCGCATCGTCTGGACTGACAGATGCATGGCCTGTTGCCACTGCCGATCGAACGGAGCACGGTCGCGGGTCTGTTTCCAATATCCGTAAGCAAATCGGACGGGATGACACAGGGAGTCCAGTTCGTACTTGCGTTCCCCGACACCAGGTCTCATCATTGTCTGATCCTGGCGGCTCCACTCCAATGGGGACGCGTTCAGGTCCTGCATGAAGGCGTTCGCATAAGGATCGATGAGCAGACAGCGGGTCTGGCGGCGGATGACTCCTTCCAGGAGGGCCCTCAACTTCGCGTCCTGCGCCGCAAACGGAAGATAAGGCCATACCTGCGCGGACGAGTCGCGAAGCCACATCGCAGGGATATCCCCGGTGAGGACCACGGTATCCGGCTTGCCGTCGAATTCTCCCGGAACGACGGCTGTGTCCAATGCGTTGGGAAAGCAGTTCGCAAAGAGAGTGGCGAGCTCTTTGTCCCGTATCTGCGCGGTCACGGAACGGACGTAAGCCTCCACCTGGAGACTGCTAAACTTCCTGTCACCCGGCGCAGGCCGCCGCGAGTAATCGGATTGCGACTGGGAGAGTGCAGCCATGGGCATTGAAACGAGTACAGCTCGCGCTGCAGAGGCCTTTGCAATCTGCAGGACGAAATCCCTTCTTGAACTACGAGGTGCGGCGTCGGAGCGACGATCAGCTTGAGGGACACAGTTCACGGAAATGAACTCCACTGCGGTTAGTTGTTAGGTGCATTGTCATCGATAGCAAACTACATGATGCCGTGGGTCCGGAAAGCCTCGACGGCACTAACCCCGCGTGCAAGTTCGGTACGCACACGCTGCTCCCCTCGCGCCTTTTCGAACGCAAGTCGAAGCACATCCGATTCGACTTGACTTGGGACGACGCATACGCCGTCGATATCGCCGAAGATCAAGTCGCCCGGATTGATGCGCACCCCGCCAATCTCGATGGGAATCCTGAAGTCATGAACCTTGTAGCGCGGCGCGGAATCCTGACCGTAAGAGCCGAATGCGAACGCAGGAAAGTCCATGCGGAGCACCGCTTTGGTATCGCGCGTGTACCCATTCAGAATGACGCCACGAGCACCCAGCTGGCGCGCCCTGATGGTCATCATCTCGCCCCAGAGAGCATTGCGCGGTGACGACCCGGTATTGATGTAGATCTCGTTGGAGCGCAGATCGTCGAGTGCTTCGAGCATCAGGCCAAAGGGCTTCTCCATCATGGAATTATTTGACTTGGGGATGCATTCCTCGAATACATCTCCAGACAGAACAGTCATGGCGCGGCCGATCAGGACATGGGCGGGATTGAGAGGACGTATCTGCGGGGGGAGAAACTGGTGGAACGTGCGCATCTTGTCCATGACATCTCCGAGGATGCATGAGCTCAGCTCGACCTGCGCGAGCTCAAAAAGGTCGTTATCTGTCTGTGGCAGTGTCATGGATTCCTCGCAGCGGTTTTCGCACTATGAAGAATCTTAGTATACTGTATACAGTTTGTCAATCAGGCTCGTAGTACGGTCCTCAAACTCG
This sequence comes from uncultured Acetobacteraceae bacterium, assembly GCA_964658125.1. Lineage (GTDB taxonomy): Bacteria > Acidobacteriota > Terriglobia > Terriglobales > Acidobacteriaceae > Granulicella. Next base: position 7,058 of record CAZZYB010000018.1, read on the forward strand.
AGAATCGCTCCGGATTCACATATCGCAGACGCAGGTGCTGCACCATTGCTGCCTCTGCCGTCACGTTTGACGCACCGCGAACGAAATCGAGTAATGCACCGTGATGTCCGAGAGGCCAGTGAAGTGCTCCCTTCTCCTGCGTATATGCGAGGGCCTGGTGAGAGAACAGAAGCGGCACGATGCTGTCGAGGGCCTTTGTTAGGTACGGATTCCCGGCACACGCCCAGATCGCCTGGTGAAACTCCAGATCGAGTGCAGCCGCTTCGAACTCGCCTCCAGACGTCAACGTCTCCATCTGCTGGTTGAGGGCAGATAAATGCAGCTCTACGGAAGGGGTCAGGTTAGCCCGGCACAGCTTCAATGCCTCGGATTCAAGCACGATTCGAAGACTGCATATTCGTTGCGTATCGTCTTCGGTAAGCTGAACGACGAACATTCCGCGGCGGGGATGGTTCACTGCAAGTCCCTGCTCCTGCAGTTGTAACAGCGCCTCGCGAACGGGTATGCGGCTGACGTTAAACAGAGACGCAAGACGAGTCTCATTGAGACGCTGTCCCGGCTTAAAGACGCCAGAGACGATGGAGAGGCGGATGCGCTCGACGAGGAAGTCTTTGGCGCTCAGAGTAGGCAGTTCGGCGTTCGAATTCGCTCGACTCAATTTGGCTCCGTTTCGGGGGCAGGCGGTCGACTCGCGGCCCATCCACAACTTTGAGCATAGCGAACTCACGCGTGAGCGGGAAAGAGGCAGATTGACATACTGTATACAGTGTGCGAAAAGTACTAGGAGGCGTTCTGACCGA
>CAZZYB010000018.1:7867-17910 GCA_964658125.1 uncultured Acetobacteraceae bacterium
ACCGAAGCGACCACACAACTGCGGAGGTTTGCTTCAAAACGAAGCCTTCACGGTCGAGAATGCGGCAGAATCCGGGTCCGGGTCGGTAGACAGGAGATCATCTTTGCGTCATACAGTGTGTACCGCCTCGTTCGTGGCAACCCTTTTCCTGCTTTCTGGGATTGGAAGAACGCAAGTTTCCGCTGCGAAGCAGCTTTTTCAAATAGGCAAGTTCGATCGAACGTCCGATGAGTTCACCAGAACGAATCCTGCAGGCGCTCACCGGTTTGAGGTGGGGCGGGATGGCGACCTGCAGTGGTTTGCGTTGCAGCCGGCAAGAACGTCCGCCAGCGACGTGGAACACAGTCAAACCATCTCGTTCAATGTCGGTCCGATGGTGGATTCCTATGGCTATCACCTGCGTGTGGCTCTGCTGATCGAGAGCCAGAACATCCCCGCATTGGAGGTGACTGTCAATGGAAAGACAGGGGTCTTTTACCCTCAGCCCTCCCTGGACTACGAACTTGGCGATCGTATCGCACAGAATGACCCCGCCTACTCGCATGCGGACATCTCGTATGACCTGCCACCCGCGCTCTTCCATACAGGGCGAAACGAGATCATGCTAACCGCTGCACCAGTATCCGATGCAGCTCCCGATGCGTCGCTCACGTTCGACGCGCTCGACCTGACCGGCTTGTCGGCGAAGAACACTCACCAGAACGCACCCGTCGTGTTACCAACCATATTCTTCACCAGAGACGGCGCACGGCTGCAAGAAACGGTCGACGTGCTGCTCGATTCGGCGGCGCTTGAGGACCATGTTATCGAGCCTCTCACGCTCAGCGTCGGAGGAAAGCCTTATGCGTCAACGCGGACAGGCTCCCATGCGTTTGGACAGGAAAAATTCGAGTTCTCAGTTCCCGAATTCGAAGCGGAGACACTGGCAAAGGTGTCATGGCAATCGAACGGAGGCCGCCGGACTGTCAAGCAGCGAATCTCGCCCTGCAAAAAATGGATCCTGATGCTGGTACCCCACATTCATCTCGACGTCGGCTTTACGGACTACCAAGCCAAGGTGGCTGCTGTGCAGAGCCGCGTGATCGACGAGGCCATTAGCTTCTCAATTCAACATCCGGACTTCAAGTTCAGCATGGATGGATCCTGGAACCTGGAGCAGTTTCTAAACACGCGAACAGAGGACGAGAAAGCGAAGCTCCTTGAGGCCATTCGGGAGCGCCGGATCTTCGTTCCAGCTCAATATGCCAATCTTCTAACGGGCTTCGCCGGAACCGAGACGCTGATTCGGTCTCTGTACTACAGCGCTAACTTCAGCAGACGCTATGGCACTCCATTCGACTACGCGAACATCACGGATGTGCCGTCTTACTCCTGGTCTTATGCTTCCGTGCTGGCCTCGGCTGGCATCCATACGTTCGCCGCTGGCAGCAACAACCATCGAGCGCCGGTCCTGTTTCAAGGGCGACTGAACGAACGCTCGCCGTTTCTCTGGGCAGGTCCGGATAAGCAGAAGGTCCTGATGTGGTACTCAAGGCACTACATGCAGATGCAGTTTCTCTTCGGCGTACCTCCTGTGCTGTCTGCCGGACACGATATGCTGCCGCTCTTCCTGAAGCAATATGCCAGTAAGACCTATAAGTCGGATGTAGCGCTCATCTTTGGGACGCAGGTGGAGAATACGGACCTGTTTCCTCAACAGGCGGAGCTCGTGGATCGCTGGAATGAAAGGTACGCCTATCCCAGGTTGCAGTATTCGGGCTTCAAGGGTGCACTCGACCAGATAGAACAGCAGTTCGGAAAAGACATTGAGACGATCTCCGGAGATGGCGGGCCCTACTGGGAACTTGGGATTGGCGCCGATGCAGGATACATAGGTGTTGAGCGGTCCAATGAAAATTTGGGCCTTTCTGCCGAGAAGCTTGCAACGTTGTCGTCCCTGGTGGATCGTCGTGTTGCGACACCGAAGGCCGAGCTGGACGCAATGTGGACCAACATGATTTTGATGGACGAACACACCTGGAGCGCCTGGAACAGTGTTATCGATCCAACGGGCGATGAGACAGTAGATCAACTCGCTGTGAAGGATGCATTTGCAACTCATGCACAGGCTCAGGCTTCTGCGGTCGCTCAACTCAGCATGGCGACGTTGGCTGACTCGATCTCGGCAAAGCAGCACGACCTTGTCGTCTTTAATACACTGAACTGGAAGCGAAGCGCAGTTGTGAACCTTGACCTGAACAAGGGGGACGAGATACTCGACCGCTCGTCCAAACAAACCGTTCCATATGAAGTGACACTGGAGGGAAACAAGATTCGTAAGGTTCGCTTTCTGGCCGCCGCCGTTCCAGCGACAGGCTATAGGGTATTCGAGCTTCGCGCGGCAGCAGCCTCGCCCGCAGGACCTTTGATGATCATAGGGAACGTCATCGAAAGTCCCTTCTACCGGTTGGAACTCGATCCGGCGAGCGGGGCGGTTAAGAGCATTCTGGATAAGCAAGCCAACCGCGAGATGGTGGATGCCTCCAGCCCATATCGGTTCGGCCAGTACCTCTACGTGACGGGGGGAGATCGCCTCCCGAACGGTACCATGCTCCAATCCTGGTATCGTCCGACGCCTGCGCGGTCCATATCGATGTCTTCGATGGGAAAGGTCGTTTCGCTCCAGAAAACTCCTTCGGGTGCAGTCGCGATATTGGAGAGCTCCGCTCCTAACACTCCTCACATCAAATCCGAGATTCGTCTCTTCGACGGAGAGAAGAAGATTGAATTTGTCGAAGACTTCGACAAGAACAATGTAACGGCGGATGAGGCTGTCTACTTTGCATTTCCGTTTGCAATGGCAAAGCCTACGTTCCGGTACGAGATACAGACCGGCACTGTCGATCCATCTAAAGACATGTATCCGGGTGCCAGTCACAACTGGTTCTCCGTGCAGCATTGGATGGGAGTCGAGCAGGATGGGGCGGCTGGCGTCGTCATGCCTCTCGATGCGCCGCTTGCAACATTCGGGGATATTGACCGCGGAGACTGGCCTCAGACATTCGAAGGAAGAAAGGGAACTCTCTTTTCTTACGTCATGAACAACTACTGGGAGGATAACTATCGCGGAAGCCAGGGGGGACACTTCCGCTTTCGTTATGTCATCACATCTGCCGCGGCGCTCGACGAAGGCGTACTGAGCAAAAGAGGATGGGAGGAAGCGACGTCACTTGAAGCCAACATGGTCACATCCCAGGATAAGGCACTCTTTACAGCACGTTCCTATAGCGGCGAGAGCGCGTCCTTCCTCGATACGAGCGACGACAAGGTGCTCCTCCAGACCTGGAAAACGGCCGAGGACGGGCGAGGCACCATCCTTCGATTCGTCGACCTTGGCGGAGGAACCCGGGAGGTGGAGGTCAGGTCGGACCTGCTGCACCTGAAAGAAGCAGTGCAGACGGACTCCGTCGAGCGCGATAAAACGGCCCTGCAGGTAGAAGGCGAGCACGCCTTCCGCTTCACTCTGCATCCGCACGAGATCGTCACCGTACGCGCACTGGAGCGATAGACAGATCTTTCTGAAAGAAGGATGCAGAGACACGAAAGAGCGGACGCAGATGCGACAGGCCGTAATCCCACAGATCGGAATCACGAACGTCACCGCCTCCCCAATGCGTTGGGTGGTCATGGGACTGATGTTCACGTCAACCCTGATCAATTTTCTGAATAGAGTCACGATTGCCGTGCTGGGTCCGACCATCGTGGCAAACTTCCACCTGAATAATACGGAGTTCGCATCTCTTACTTCGATGTTTTTGGTCGCGTACGCATTGAGTCAGGCGGCCTCGGGCAGGTTGTACGACGCAGTGGGAACTCGCAAAGGCTTCGCGGTATCGGTTACCCTCTGGTCCGTCTCCGCGATGGCGCAGGCATTCGCGCCCGGATTGGCCCTCCTCAACCTGTGCCGGTTTATGCTCGGACTGGGTGAAGGAGGCAACTGGCCTGGAGCCGCAAAGGTCGTCGCAGAGTGGCTGCCCGCGCGTCAACGTGCGCTTGGACTGGGAATCTGCAATAGCGGTGCAACTCTGGGTGCGCTGATAGCACCGCCGCTACTAATCTGGATCCAACTGCGATGGGGTTGGCAGGCCGGCTTCATCGTGGTTGGCGCGGTGGGCCTTTTGTGGCTGGTTCCGTGGCTGATCCTTTATCGGACTCCCCCTGCTACGGGCGACGAGCATTCGGGTGTGGTCGCAAGAGGATACGACAGCCCCATAACCTGGTTCAGCCTCCTACGCTATCGTCAGGTCTGGGCCATCGTGCTATCGCGATTCATAGCGGACCCAATCTGGTGGCTTTATGTAACTTGGCTTCCGCTATACCTGGTGCGAGTCATGCACTTCTCGATTCGAGATATCGGTTTATTTGCGTGGATTCCGTTTCTCGGTGCAGATCTGGGAAGCATCGGCGGCGGATGGCTCTCCGGAAGACTCCTTGCGGCAGGTTGGAGCGCTAACCGGGCGAGGAAATCGGTAATCGTCGCAGGAATGCTGCTTATGGCGGCCGGCGTTCCGATGGTGTGGACGCGGAACGCCGGCTTGAGCCTCGGATGCTGTGCACTTGTTCTCTTCGGATTCCAAGCATGGATCACAAACGTACAGACGCTAACGAGCGACTGGTTCCCTGCACGCTCTGTTGGAAGTGTCGCCGGGCTTGGCGGTCTTGGAGCAGGCATCGGCGCCATTCTCTTTACGGAACTGGTCGGATTCACGGTAGATCATTTCTCGTACACACCCATCTTTGTGGCGGCGGCTGTCATGCCTGTCGTTGCAACGATCCTCCTTTTTTCTGTAGGAGGACGCATCCAACCCGTCTCAATCATCAACGCAACTCAAGGAGAATGAAATGTACCAGCTCGTCGATCTAACAGGTAAAGTAGCTCTCGTCACCGGAGCTTCATCAGGTATTGGGGCAGAGACGGCGATCGTGTTTGCAGCTCTCGGGGCGCGCGTAGCGGTGGGATACAACAGCAACCGGACAGGCGTCGACAAGGTTTGCCAAGCGATAAACGAGGCCGGCGGCACCGCGGTTGCAGTCCACGGCGACATGCGTCAGGGCGACGAGATAAGCAAGATCGTGACGGAGACGGAACAGAAGCTTGGTCCGATCGATATCCTCGTGAACAATGCAGGCTCGCTGATCGAACGAGTCTCGTTCGCCGATTTGACGGAAGATAAGTTTGATGAAGCGATTGCCTTGAATCTGAAGAGCGCCGTTTTTTGTGCCAAGGCTGTTCAGGAGGGAATGAAGACGCGCCGGCATGGCAGTATCATCAACATCACTTCCATCGCGGCCAGGAATGGTGGCGGACCTGGGTCGGGCACTTACTCGACAGCCAAGGGTGGATTGATTACGTTCACCAAGTCACTTGCGAAAGAACTGGCACCGTTCAACGTTCGAGTCAATGGTATCGCCCCCGGAGTAATCGACACTCCGTTTCACGAGATATTCTCTACGCCGGAGGCAATGATCAACTTTGCCAAAGCAATCCCTCTCGGTAGGGTCGGCAGGCCAACGGAATGCGCCAATGTCGCGGCGTTCCTCGCTTCCGATGCTGCGAGCTACCTTGTCGGAGAGACGATCGAGGTGAATGGCGGATTGTTGATGCTGTAAGCCTCGAAGCCTCTGTGCCGTCATACAGGGGGGGGCAGTGAGGCTGGCGAAGGCTGCTTCTCGAGCATCGCCAGCACTGCACACATGAAGCCGATGGTGTGTGCCATCCCTGCATGCCATGGGGCATCGCAGGTCATTTGCGGGGTGTGGTCCGGGATCAGCACTCCCGTAAAGCGATTTCGCTTTAGGATGGTTAGGGCGCGGATGATATCCACCTGGCCCTCGTCGATAAAAGTCTCCTGATAGTGTGGGACCTTGCCTACGACGTTCCTCAGATGGATGTAAGCAATCTTGTCCTGCCGGCTGAAAGTGTCGAGAGCCTCGTACACATCTCCCTCCGTCATCTCTGCAACCGTTCCTACGCAGAACTCGAGAGCATTTGACTTACTTGGGAGAAGGTTCAGCAGCCTTTGATACATCTCGGGCTGGTAAACCAGCCGCGGCTGTCTTCGCATCGTGGGCATTGGGGGATCGTCTGGATGAGCTGCGAGTATGACTCCAGCCTCTTCAGCCACGGGCACAACTTCCTCCAGAAAGCGTTCAAGTCTTCCCCACAGTTGATCGTGAGTAATCGTTGGAAGGCACCCGGGCTCTGCGGCCGTGTCATAGACCATGTTCCAGACCGCCCCATTCGGAATTGGAACGTCGTCAGCGGCACCATCCATGCCCAGTGTGACCGCCGACCCCCGGCCGCTGGCTCGGGACACCCTGCCGCATACCCCTCCGATGCTGAAGTTGTATCCCAGCACCGGGATGCCCGCTGCGCCAAGATTTCTGACGATTGTTTTTACTTGTTCTATTTGAAGGCTTCTTTTCGGGCCATCGAGAAGGACGTCATACCAAATCGCAGGATCGAGGTTCTCAATTGCTGCCAAGTTGAGTCCAGCGTCTTCTATGTCATTCTTGGTCCTCAGCAGACGTTCCACGGGCCAGACAGCGCTGGAATCTCCCGCAGTCCCCCATAGATCGTATTTCGCACCTGTAGGCTGATTGTTTCGGCCGTTTGTCGCGCCGTCTTTGAAGTAGTCGACCAGGTGAATCACCACGTCCGTACAGCCGGCCTGACGAGCGAAATCATAGTACCGCCGCGACAACATGTGGTTGTACAGCCCCAAACCAATTTTCATTGAACACTCCAAAGCACACGCCTGAGCAGATTAATAACTTACACTACGCTATCATCGTTCAACGTTTATTTACGCAAGAGTAGGTGGACGATCATCCTGGGTGTTTAGACCCAGGATGATCGTCCAGCGAAGCAAAAGGTTCAATCACTCACCCGACAGAAAGTTCGCCAACTCTGCTATCGTGGGCTGTTCTTGGACGATTTTCGGACGTCTTCCGATCCGCTTTGGTGGGCTGACGGCATTTCGACCAGTGCCATTCCTCGTTCCCAGAAGTCGTTCATCACCCTGCGGATCACCTTGCGAGCCTGCTTCGAGTCGCCGGCCAGGATTGCATCCACAATTTGATCGTGCTCACCTGCGTCCCGTTCGAGGTCGATCGGATGATTCGCGAGTACTTGAATAACTGCAAAGTTGAACAATGGAATCACCAGCTGAGTAAGTGATTTCTCCAAAAAACGATTGTCGGCGAGCTGCCAGATCGTTCGGTGAAAATCGAAATCAGCACGGTAGTACTCTTCGGCGTTCCCCTTGTGACCAGCCTTCTGAAGATTCGCAAGGCTCGCCTGCAGCCACTGCGCCTTCGATGGATGCTTGTTTGCAATCGCCAACTCAACTGCAAGTCCCTCAAGTTCCGTGCGCACACGGAAGATCTGCCCAAACTCCGCTCTCGAAAGCTGCGTTACAACGCAACCACTGTTGGGAAAACGTTGCACAAGACCAGCCTCCTCAAGCTTGCCGAGTGCTTCGCGAACGGCAGGTTGGCCGATATCGAGCTTCCGCGCAACTTGCGTCTCAACAATACGGGCGCCCGGCCGCCATTGACCGGACAAGATCATATCTTTCATGAAATCCGCAACTCGGTCTGGGATACTGGCCGTTTTCCTAATCTCCGCAGATAAACTTTCAAAGGTCGCGACTGGTTGACGAAGTTGTCCCACGGTTTCATCAGATAGACGTTTAGCGGTGATTTTATCCTTGCCTAGCATATCGGACATCATAGCTGAACTCTGCTTGTGGTGTGGAGAGCCTTCGAGCTCTCTGGGCCATTAGCTCACTCGACGGGTGGATCGTCGGTAAGCTTGAAGAGTAATTCCCCTCCCCCTGCGAGGTCGCGATGCTCCAACTTCCAGCTCGAGCGAACTTGATTGTTGAGAGACAGGGATTTGACATAGATCGCGCGGGCGGACTCCCGTTGCGCTCGAATGGTGAGCGTCTGATCGTTGCCCACCTTGAGAACCACCTGATCGAACATGGGAGTTCCGACGTCATACTGCCCGCTCACCGGGTCAACCGCATAGAATCCGAGCGCATTCATACAAAACCATGCTGACATTTGACCGCAATCCTCATTCCCGCTCATGCCGTCGGGCTGGTCCGAATACATTTCGTTCAGGATGCCGCGCACCCGTCTCTGAGCCTTGTGAGGAGCGCCGGCCACATTATAAAAGTAAACGATGTGGTGGCAGGGTTCATTGCCTTGGCAGTACTGCCCGATCATGCCTGTCATGTCCGGGGGAACATCGGGCGGAAGGTCGGGACTCTGACTGAAAAGCGCATCCAGCTTCTGCTCCAGCGCCTTCTTACCCCCGAGGAGCTGTGCCAACCCTGGTCCATCGTGCTGAACTAGAAACGTCGTCTCCCATGCGTTCGCCTCGGTATAGTCGCGCCACTTCGTAACAGTGATCGACTTCGGATTGAACGGGGTCGCCCAAGTACCATCGGAGTAGCGCGGGCGAAAGAATCCCGATTCGGTGTTGTAGACGTTCCGGTAGGAACGCGACCGGTGGGTCAAATCGTCAGCAAGCTTCGTGTCGCCGGCATGGCGGGCGATGGCCGCGACGCACCAGTCATCATATGCGTAATCGCAGGTCTTGCTCACCGATTCGTCTTGGACGTCGCAAGGCACGTACCCGAACTTTCGGTAGGCTGCGAGTCCGCGGTAATCATCGGCCTCCGCCCTCTTCCGGAAAGCCTCGTACGCCGCGTGAACGTCAACACCTGGGAAATCCTTCACGAGAGCTTCCGCCACTACGGGCGCGGAGTGATAGCCAACCATGCAGCCGGTCTCCTTACCCTGGAGCGGCCACACAGTCACTCCATCCGGGCTTTCGGTGGACTGCCGTATGATGCAGTTGACAAGATCCGGAACGCGGTCCGGCATGATCAGCGTGAACATCGGATGCAGGGCCCGGTAGGTGTCCCACAGTGAAAAGGTGCTGTAGTTGTGAACCCCAGCTGAAAGGGTGTGAATCTTCTCATCCATCCCGGAGTACCTCCCATCGACATCGTCGAACAGAGTCGGCGCGAGCATCATGTGATAGAGGCCGGTGTAGAAGATCTTTTTCCGCCGCACGTCGTCGGACGTAATCAGCACCCGAGAGAGCTCACTCTGCCAGCGGTCATGCGCTTTTTGCTTCACAGCGGAGAAATTCCACTGCGGAATCTCATGGGCGAGATTGCTCGCAGCTCCTTCAACACTTACACCCGAGACGCCTGCCTTCAGCCGGATTGCCGTATGCGCCGGGCAATCGAAATGCACCACACACATGAGCTGCTTGCCTGAAACTGCCGGAGCCGCATTCTCCAGAAGTTGTCCGTCCTGATAGAGATCGACCCGGGAGAATGGATGCGAGAATTTCATGTGGGCGTGAATGGTCCGCCCTTTCGCCCAGGCATCGGTACTCCGGCTTGCGGAAATGCTATCTGACCCCACGGTGAGGCTCGACCAGAGGACCAGACCCACCTCCTCCGGCTTGCTCTCTTCAAATCGCCAAACCGGCTGCAGATCGATCAACAGACATGGTTTCGAATCGGCGAACGTATATTGGTGAAAGCCAGTCCGCTCGGTGGCGGTGAGCTCAACCCTGACCTTAGGATCGTTCAGTTCTACACGATAAAATCCGGGTTCAGCGTGCTCGTCAGCGTGACGGAAGTTGGCGACGAACCTCTGTGGTGAGGCCTGGTCTCCCTGTTGCGCGGTGTAGCCTGGCGCAACGCGAAAGTCCAGCATGTCTCCAACGCCCGTTCCACTCAGGTGAGTGTGGCTGAATCCGAGGATGCTCTTATCGTCGTAGTGATAGCCCGAACAATGCCGCCAGCCATGATCACCTGTGTCCGGGCCAAGTTGAACTGCGCCGAACGGCATCGTGGCGGCCGGAAAGGTGTGACCGAAGCCTCCCGTTCCAATAAATGGGTCCACAAACTGGGTTAAGTCAGTTTGTCTTTCAACCTTTTTTGCAAAGCTGGAAGCTGCATGCAGGAAGTCTG
>CAZZYB010000018.1:17920-21047 GCA_964658125.1 uncultured Acetobacteraceae bacterium
TCGCAAGCGACACCAGACTTCCCACAAAGAACCTTCTCGAATAATGCATTTAGATCCTTCCGACCGAAGTTAGAAAAGCAGCTTGAGTGCAAATTGAATCTGGCGCCCACTCCCTACGGCTCCTGTAATGACACCGAGGGATGAGCTCTGCACGTTGTTCGATGGCGTGCTGTAGTTCGTGTGGTTGAAGACATTGAAGAATTCACTCCGGAATTGAAGCTTGAGGGGCTCCTTAATAAGAAAGTCCTTGAAGACGCTGAAGTCGACATTCTTGAACGACGGTCCCACAAGATCGTTCCTTTTCTCACTCCCAAAGGTGTATTGAGCGGGCGTGGCAAACGCTGCTTTGTTAATCCATGACAGCCGACCTTGAGTGAACCCGGGACCGCCATACGGGTTGCCTATCTTATTCGCTCTTTGAGATCCGCCCCCAACATTCGCAACATCTCCTCCTGCACCCACCGAGAAAGGTGCTCCTGAGTCTAGCGAAATGATCGAAGCAACGTTCCAATCCCCTACAACGAGTTGCGTAAATCTGTTGGATTTGGAAAGGAGAGGTGTACCCTTCCCGAAGGGTAGCTTGTAAACCGTGCTGAATACAAACAGGTGTGTTCGGTTGAAATCAGAGGGGCCATAATCACTCTTGAGATTATAGAAGTTGGAAATAGTTCCACTTTGGCCGGAAGACTCCTCGTCGAGAGACTTCGACCATGTATACGAGGCCATAAAGAAGAGACCTGCCGAGAAGGACTTCTTGAGTTGAGCCTGTAGTGAGTTGTAACTCGCCTTGCCCTCATTGATGTCGTAAGGAAACGGACCGTAGGCCGGAAATGGCTGCCTCGGAGCCAGTGCTCCGGGCCCCGGGGTGAGAGCAGTATTAGCGCTCGCTTGAATAAATTGGTGCCGACCGACTGATCCGACGTAATCGAGGTGGAGTACTAGCGAGTTGGAAAGCTGCTGTTCAACCCCTACGTTGTACTCCATCGAATACGGAATAGAGTTGTGAGCGTTGGCTCCGGCACTCACGTAAGGGTTTGCAGCACCAAGGTAGGATGCGGCAGATGGCAACTGATTGATGAAGGTCGTGGGCAGGGACCGATTGAGCGTGGTCACACTCTGCTGAACGGCGGATGGATATGAGAGACGTAAATCCTGATTCTCCTGGACAAGTGTGTTGTTGTGGTCATCGAGCAGTGCAAATGCAGCGCGCACAACAGTACGATTAGTCGCCTGATACGCTAGTCCGAATCGTGGCTCCCATCCGTTATATTGCGGATAAAAGTATCCACTTGGACCGACGGCGTTTGGGTAAAGTGGAGGGACGGCGCCTGTGATGTTGAATTGTCCCGTGAGAACGTTAAGACCAGAGACGATTTTCGTGAAAGTTGGAGGCGTCACGTAGTCATAGCGCAGTCCCGCAGTGAGGCTCAGCTTTCGGGTTATCTGCCATTGGTCTTGTAAGTAGCCACCATACCAGTTCACTTTTTGATCCGCTGATGAGTCTCCGAGAAGTGCAGAATAACTATCTGGAAGCCCAAGAATTAGGCTTGCCGGTCCATATCCGGTGCTGCCTGTAAGCGCTCCCTGAGATGTCGCATTCTGTGTGAAGTTGACTGTGTAGTTCCAGCCATCGTCAAGGCTATGGACGTGGTAGTACATGAAACCAGCGCCGATAGTGTGATGGCCTATCACCTTGCTGAGATCAGCGTGATAGTCACTATTTTCCTGTGGACCGTTCAGGGTGACAGCCTGGTTGACCCCGCTGTACCCATTCGAGAGGCGTATCTGAGGACCGTACGAAAGGCCATTGCGAGGCGGGTTGGCAAGCGTAAAACCGATCGCAGCGTTGAAAGCTGGTCCGGCTGCCTGATCGTAATTGCCAACGTTAGTATTGCTGTAACCGTAACGCGCATTGAAAATGGTATTTGTACCAAACAAGTGGGTGTAGCCGGCCGCGTAGCTCTGAGCGTAATTGATTACGTCGTGTATGAAACCAGGTAGCGGATCAGGTGTCGAGTAATTTGCGTCATAGCGGTTGTACCGAAAGAACATACTGTCCTGTGTTCGAAAGCTGTGGTCCACTCTTATTCCGGCAGCATCGGTAGCAGTGGCGTTCGGAGCTGAAAAGGCAACGTTAGGCAACGTACCGGCCGGAACCGACAAGTTCGGGCCGGGATAGAAGGTCTTGGCGATCAGGGCTCCCGCAGAATTGATACGGGCGGCAGGGATCATGTTTCCCGGGAAGGGATCTCTCAGAACTGCGGCCGGATTATTAGGATCGGGGCGGCTAGTCGCCGGGTCGTAAATCTCGTTCGCGTACTCGGGCCTTCCAAGGCTGTCCGTGCCGATCACAGCCGTGCCCAAGATGGCAGAGAAATCACCGTTTGCCATTGCAGGCGTCAAAGTTGCAGCCAAGTAGCTATTGGTTTGAGCAGCGCGGAAACCTTCCCAGTAGCCAGCAAACCAGGTCGTCTCCCGCATACGTGTGTGCGGGATCAGGACGGGTCCGCTGAAGAAAGCTCCGTATTGATTCTGCCGGTAAGGAAGCCGTTTTGTTGCCGGAAATGTTTGGGCATCTAAATCGCTGTTGCGAATGAATTCCCAAGCCGCGCCGTGAAAATCGCGGGTGCCGGATCGAGTGACGATATTAATGTTGGCGCCTGACGTAATTGAGAATTGAGCATCGGTAATATGCGATTGGACATTGAATTCCTGGAGGGCATCGGGCGGCGGACTGATCGCCCATACGTTCGTGTAGATTGAGTTATTGAGCACCCCGTCCATCGTGAAGTTATTCTGCTGAGGCCGCTGTCCATTAGTTGCGGGACTGATTCCACCTGCGCCTAGAGTGATCGTCTTGGAGGCTTGCTGGGGACCTTCTACCGGCGCCGCGCCCGGTGTAAGTAGTACTAACTGGGTGAACTGCCGACCATCTAAAGGAAGATCTACTACTTGCTGATGTCCAATGACCGTGCCGATTGTGGCAGATGTCGCGTCCAATGCAGGGGGTGCTCCGGTTACCTCAACGACTTGATTCACACCCGATACTGAGAGTTTGAAATCGAGGGTTGCGTTTTGATTTACCTGCAGTTCAACTCCGGTCCTTCGTTCGGTTGCAAACTCCTTG
>CAZZYB010000019.1:0-20933 GCA_964658125.1 uncultured Acetobacteraceae bacterium
ATCTTTTCTGCCGGTGGAGACGCAGTCAACCCAGGAGACGGTGTATTCGATGTTTTTGGACTTTTCGGTGAGGTCGAGGAATTCGTCGATGCCGTGAAACTGGATGCCCTCGTAGTCGATCTTGCGGGAGACGACGCGTTTCATGCGGAGGGTGGCCCAGGGGATGAGGCCAGTGAGGCCAAGACCGCCAATGGTGGCGGAGTACCAGTCAGGGTTTTCGGTGGGAGAGCAGAGCCGGTAGGAACCATCCGACCGCATGAGGCCGAATTGCGCGACGTGCGAGCCAAAAGTGCCCGCGACGTGGTGGTTCTTACCGTGGATGTCGTTGGCGATGGCGCCGCCGAGAGTGACGTACTTGGTGCCGGGCGATACGGGGAGGAAGAAGCCGCGGGGGACGGCAAAATCGAGGATTTCGGCCAGGGTGATGCCCGCTTCCGCGGTCAGGAGACCGGTGGCGGGGTCGAAGCTCAGCAGGCGATTCATGCCGGTGGTCTGAAGCAGGTTGCCGTCTTTGAGGAGGCAAACATCGCCGTAGCTGCGGCCCATTCCTACGGCGAGCGCTCCGCCGTTCAGGCCGTCGATCATGGCCGGGAAGTCACCCTGCCAATGCATTGGTAGAACGTTGGCGTCGTAGGTGGGGTAGCGTCCCCAGCTTTCGAACCGCGGCGCGGAGGGGGTTGAAGTCGCGTCTAGCTCGGTTGCGGGCGGTGCAGTTTCCATCTCTCTAGGATAACCGTAAGGAAACGCTCGATACACAGGCCAGGGTAGCGGGCATCTCAGTCGAGGCGGACAACGTAGGGCAGCGCGGCGGGGTCAGGCGACTGCAGAGACTCGGCGACGTCGTTGGCATGAGCCAGGTCGGGCTTGCCGGGGTCGATACGAACCCAATGGCCTGTGGGGCCGGTGAACTCGATGACCCGGGCAGACTTGTAGCGCTGCATCAATTCAGCCTGCAGGTCGAGGGCGTCATCCGAACTTTTGAACGCGCCGATCTGCACGCACCAACGGCCGGCGGGATCGTTGTTGGGATGGGCGAAGGCTTCGATCTTGACTTGCGCCACTCCAGGACGCCACACGCCGATGGCTTTTGCGGCTGCGAGTGACAGGTCGAGCACGCGGCCAGGGACGAATGGACCGCGATCATTGATGCGCACCAGAACGCTTTGATTGGTGGCGACGTTCGTAACGCGCACCGTGGAGCCCATAGGCAATGTGCGGTGGGCGGCTGTCATGGCGTTCTGGTCGAACATGGTGCCGTCGGCTGCGGCGCGATTATGGTATGGCGGACCGTACCAGCTGGCGACTCCGAATTGTACGAGGACGGGCTTGCCGCTGATGTCGTCGAAGCCTGACGTGGACTGCGGGAGGCCTGCGGGAGGTTTGGCCGAAGCGACTGCGGGGGGCGGTGCGCGCCGTGCCACTACTGGCGGAGGCGGAGGTTGGTAGGCGACCGTCTGCTGATGATGGCATCCCGTGACGAACGCGAGACTTGTGGCGCACACGAAGACTCTGGGGATGTTCGATCGTTGATTGAATGACGCCATCGCGATACCTGCTTCCATGATTCGTTCCGAGAAGGAGAGGGTCAATGCGCATCGGGGGCGGAGTGTCAAAGTGGTAACGCTCGGTAATCTGCGAAAATCCACCTTTAATGTTTGGAAATGCGTCTGCGGGGTTGAAGTTCTGTAGGATACAACCACTCACCGCGAAAAGCGCGTCTCCTAACCACGGCCCTTTTTTTGACGAGACGCATCCCTTGGCTGACGCGCGCAGAGAATGCCGAAAGACTGAAAGGCTGGATTATGACCTCTTACGCACGACGTTCAATGGCTGTTCTTGCTCTCGCAACCCTTGCTAGCTGTGGATCCTTGGTGCGCGCTCAGGTGGCAGCTGCGTCGGATGTTGTCTCCGTCGCTTCAGGTCATTCTGCCTTGGCTGTGGCGATCGAGTCGCCGCTCAATGTGGAAGTTGCCGGCGCGGTTGCGGCTAACGATGTTTCCTCTTCGGCGGTAGCGCCGGTAGAACTCCCGGATGCTCCAGGCTTCAGCACTTCGACGGACCCTGCCTTGCGGGCGTCGGTTCCGGAAGCGGATCAGGCCGCTCCGACCGGTGGGAGGCCCGCACCGAAGTATGAGAAATCGATTTCGCCAGACGAAGTAGCGCAGCCTCTGACGTCGGGCGATAAGGTGGGCCTTGCGTTTCGGCAGCTGTATTCCCCTATTTCGCTGATTGGCGAGGTGTTTTCGGGTGGATATACACATCTCGTAAACGGCTCGCCCAACTACGGCACGAACGGACAAGCGCTTGGAAAGCGGATTGGCGCTGCGGTGATTCGCGGATCCTCTCAGGAGGTGTTTTCCGACGCGATCTTCTGCCCGATCATGCACATCGATCCGCGCTACTACGTCCAGGGGCCGCAGAAAAACTTTGTACACCGGGCGCTTTACGCGGCAACGCGAGTGCTGGTGACTAAGACGGATAGCGGGCGCTCCACTGTAAACGCTCCCCTGCTGCTGGCCTATGCCGGAACAGCGGCTCTGGATATGGCCTACTACCCGGACATCAATCGCAACGTTAAGGATGGAGTGTCGGACTTCGGCGGATCGTTGGGGGGCGCCGCTATCGGCTTCCTTTTCTCTGAGTTCACGGATTCGCTCCTGCAGAAAATGCACATACATTCCAAGTAGTCAGGTTTAGAATCTCCACCGTTAAGCGAATCATTTTGGGGTTGATCGGGTTCAAGGGCCTATGGTTGCAGTTGACCGAGCACGTTCCGGCTGTAACGTACTGCCCCTAGGCCTGGCGCTGATGGCTAGCTTTTGCCTGACAGCACCAAGTACCGCGAAGGCGCAGGCGCAGGTTCCACAATCCAACGATGCAGCACTGCCCGACGCGCCAAGCGTCGTGCTTTTTCCTGACAGTGCGGCGATGACCGGAGGCGCGGTCCGACCGATTTTCCCGCCTCCGTGCCCATCATTGGTAACCCCCAAGGCACCTGCCAGCGGTGGCCCGGATTCTCACAACAATGGAGTTGGCCAGACGGAACCCTGCACAACCCAGTCCAACCTCAGCATTGTGATCAATGCCGAGGATCGCCGTCCACTGACTTCGGGCCAGAAGGGGTTGCTGGCTGTCCGCGATGTCGTTGATCCATTCAATGTCATCGTGGTCTTGAGTGAAGCCGGCGCGGGAGTGGGCTTCAACTCGCACTCGGCCTATGGTCCCGGCCTGAAGGGCTTTGGGCGGCTCGCTGGCTATGGTCTGCTGCAGGATGCGCAAGGTGAATTCTTTGGGACTTACCTGATTCCGTCGCTCACGCATGAAGACCCGCGGTATCGCCGGATGCAACACGCCAGTGTGCCGCGCCGCATTCTTCATGCGCTGGGACGCACGGTCGTTGCTCAACATGATGACGGACGGTATATGCCGAACTACGCGACGCTGTTGACGTATCCAATCAGCGCTGAGCTTAGCAACCTGTATGTGCCGGGGGTGCAGGGCAATGTGCGCGCCACAGCTCGACGCATAGGGATTGGGCTGGCAACCGATCCAGCCGGGAACCTGATCGCGGAGTTCCTGCCTGATCTGGCACGGCGCATCCATGTGCGCTCTATCTTCATTCAGCAGATCGTCAACCAGATGGCGTCCGGGATGCCGCTCGGCCAGCAGTAACCCTGGTTAGAAGGTTGTGCTGACCGTAAGGCGGAACGTCTTGCGCGGCTCGCGCAGGATGTAGTCGGCACCGTAAAACTGGACTGCTTGCTGGTAGGTGTACTGACCCGCTCCGTTGGTTGGGAAGAAGCCCTTGAAGGTAGCCGGATCGACTGCCAGCGCCTGCGGAATGTCTCTGAACAACCGCAGCGGGTTGTACGCGTAGAAGATCCGGAACGGGGCGTTGACGATTGGCAGAATCACCTGGAGCTCTGCGCCGCTCGACATGCGCGGAACGAAATTTGTTCCGGGCACTGTTTGCAGGTCGAGCGGGAATTTCACTTCCTTGCCGCCGCTGCAGGTTCCGTTGGCGAAGATCGGGCAGCCATAGAGCGGGCTGTTGATCGCGGACTGGCCGAGCACGCTCTGCCGCAGCTGCGACGCCTGCGTGTTGAACACCATGCCAAAGTCGGTGAAGAAGGCGAAGGTTACCTGGTTCACGATCGGGATGCGGTACTCGACGTTGGAGGTGATGCTGGTATCGCCGCCGATGGATGCGAGCCTATAGATCGGAAGCGGGATCTGCACGTTACCCAGCGTGGAGTTCGTGGGGTCGCGCGGGATCAGCTGGCCATCTGGATTGGTGAGATTGAACAGCACCTTGTTGGGCAGGAAAGCGTAGGGCGCGGACGAGCGGACGTCGAATCCGCGAACGTCGTTTTCGCCGCCGCCATAAACACGCTGGAAGGGGGGAGCGACTTCGCCGCCAAATCCGGCGATGTTTGAAAACTGGATGCGATAGCCGAGAACGTTGTGGCCCTCGCGGTTGATACGGAGGCCCTTCATCGGGAAGAACTGACGGTAGGCCAGGGTCGGAGCGTAGTACTTCGTGTTGCCACCCGCACCGGCGACCTGGAAAGCGATGTTGAAGTCCTTGCCGTTATGGGGACCGACTGCGCGATCGAGCGTGGAGAACGAGAAGCTCGGTGTGATGACGGAGGTGATGATGCCTTCAAGCTGGTTCTGCCCGGCGATGCCGGAGCGGAAAGCGAGCGACTGGAAGACGTTACGCGTGTTGTCGTTGAAGGTCGTAATGCCTGACCGGGACAGCGAGTAAGAAATACCGACACGCGCCACACCCGAGCGCCGGAACAGCTTACGCAGCGCCGTGGAGCTCGAGACGGTGAGGCCAGTCGAGGACTGGTTGTAGTTCGTCAGCAGAGACTGCTGCGCGTTGGTCAGGTTCAGGCTCTGGCCGCTGTTGCTGGCGGCGTAGCTCTTGGACGGGTTGAAATCCGTCTTCGACGTGTAGACCTGGACGCCGAGAGAGACCGGCTTGTTGCGCAGGTAAGGTTCCGTGAAACCGAAGCTCAGGTTGCGCGAAAGATCGCCGACGTTGGCCGTCACGCTGAGCGTTTCACCGAGGCCCAGGAAGTTGTTGGTTTCGTAGTTGAGGCCGATGAACGAGCCGGACGAACCCGAAAGGCCACCGTTAAGGCCGATGGAGTTCTTACCCTTTTCGCGCAGCTTCAGCAAAAGGTCCACGGTGCCGACGTCGGCATTCTGGCGAGTGTCGACATCCTGCTCGGCCTTCAACGTTTCGAAGTAGTTGAGCTGGTTGAGGCGCAGCAGCGAGAGGTCGACCAGGCGGCTGTTGTATTCCTGGCCTTCTTCCACCAGCAGTTCGCGGCGGATGACCTTGTCGCGAGTGATGGTGTTGCCGGTGAACTCGATGCGGGAGACATAGAACTTCTTGCCTTCGTCGATTTCAACGTTCAGGCTGACAGTCTTTTTCGCTTCATCGACACTGGGAATCGGGGTTCCGACCATGTTGATAAAGCCGCCTTCGCCGTAGGCTTTGCGCAGTGCTTCCACACCCTTGCCGAAGAGCGATGAGTTGAAGTAATCGCCGTCCTTGAGCGCGAACAATCCGCGCAGGGCTTTTGAGTTGGGATACGCCTTGTTTCCCGTGAAAGTGATGGCGCCCAGGCGATAGCGCTCGCCTTCTTCAACCGGAATGATGATGTCGACGCGCTTGCCGGTGGAAGGGTGGAACGTGAACGGATTGATGCCGCCGGCGTTGCGGATGTTGGTTTGGGGCTCGCCGGTAAGAGCCTTGAAATAACCCTTGTCGCGATAGGCGTAACGAACGCGCTCCGCATCTTCGTCGAGCTTGCTGGCGTCGAAGGTCTTCGCAAACAGGTTCTCGAGAATGATGGAGTGCGGTATGCCAATCGGCTTCAAGTTGCGCATCGACGCGATCAACTCGCGGTCAGGAATCGAGTTGTTGCCGTCAAACGTGATCTTGCCCACCTTAACCGTGGGGCCTTCTTTGATGATGAAGGTCAACGCAACGGCCGCGGGCGGCAGCGTCTTGATTTCGGTCTTGATCGTGGCGAACTGGTGACCATGCTCCGCGAGCAACTCCTGCAGGACAACTTCGGCCCGCTTGATCTTGGTCGGGTCGTACTGGCTCTCGATCGAGAGCGGCACTTTGGCCTTCTTGAACCGTTCCAGTACGTCGGACTCTGTGACCGCGCTGAGGCCCTGATATTTGATCTCGCGGATCGTTGGGCGCTCGCGCACATAAACGACCAGCTGCACGCAGGTTGGCGTATCGATTTTCTCGAACCGCACGTCATCGAAGTAACCGGTGTTCCAAAGCGAGTTGAAATCGCGCTCGACGACGGCGGGATCGTAGGCGTCTCCGGGGCGCGAGTACAGACGCGCGAGGACTGAATCCTTGGGAATGCGGCGATTACCAACAACCTGGGCGGGGCACAGCACCTGCGGGGTCGCGGGTGCGCTGAAAGCGGGTTTGGCCTGCACTTGCGCGTGAAGCGAGGGAATGGCAGCCGGTGTCAGCACTGCGACAACAGCAGCGGACAGGATGCCGAAACGGCTTGAGCGCGTGCGCACAGCCTGGGTCTTACAGTTCTGAGCGCTCTCGCTCACTCGCATTCCGGTAAAAATAACCACACCCTCACTGCTCTCAAATCGTTCGGCCCTGCGCTTCCGAAGGGGGAATCTTGATTATAGGCGACCCAAGGCCAACCGCGAATACCTGCGTGTGAGTTTGACGGCTGACATTGCATCTCGATTACGCCGCAGAGCGCTTTATTTGAAAGAGTCGAAACTACTGCACGCTGTAAGGCTGGGTAGCCGCAACCAGGTTGGTGCCGGAAAGAAAACGCCGCATGTCTTCTGAAAGCCGCGCGGCAGCGACCGCCGGAGGAACGCTGGTGTCCGCAAGCTCCGCTTTCAGCAGGACCGGGACCGGCCGCGTCGTCGAGGCCGCCAGGGGTGTATTCCTGCGGGGACGATTGAAAACGACCGTCACGTGCTGGGTGCTTTGGGAGTACTGCTGGCAGGTTCCGGTGTCGCAAACTGTCGCTGCTTCGAGCTTCTGGCTGTCGCCGTTGTTGAACAGAGTGGCCGCGAGCGAAACTTCGCCGGCCGCCGTCGACGCGTCGATCTGTCCTACCCAGTCAGGACTTTCGCCGCGCACCATGTGGCAGGTCGTCGTATCGTGCAGCCCGAGGAGCGGAGAAATTCCGAACGCGATGTGGGCGCCGGAGCCGGGTCTGCCGTCGGACGGTGCAACGTACTCCCCCCACGCATACACCACGGTGCCTTCGATGAGCGTTTCAGTCCAGGTTCGAACCAGAGTGAAGCCGCCAATCTGCTGCGGGAAAGCAACAAGCTTCGGCCGCAGGGCTTCCTTCTGCCGCAATTCGCGATATGCGTGCATCGTATCTACGGCAAATATTGTCGCCAGCGCCAGCACTGCAGCAGCACGCCACATCGTTCCGTTGGCCCGGATGCGGGAGGGAGGAGGCTCGATTGGCTGCTCCGGCAGGACGTCGTCGGGGTCCTGGCGAAGTCGGTTCGCGACTCCGAGAAAGATGAGGAGCGCGCAGACGAAGAGGCAGCCGCCGATGATGTAATCGGCCGTCTTGGCGCGATGCTGGAGCCACACGTAAGGCAATGCGATCTTGTAATAGACGACCAGCAGGCAGAGACGCAAGAAGTTGAAAAGATAGCCCAGTAGCACTGCTCCCGCAACCACGGGAGCATAGACAAACCAGCGGAAGCGGTACATGTAGCCGACCACAACCGCGGCGAGCCCGAGAGTGACCGCACCGCGAATGCCGTTGCATCCGGGAGCGATGAACATCCCGAAATCGGGGGTGAACATGAGCCGGAGCTTGTCCTGTGTAAGCTGTTGTCCGAGAGCGTGAGCGAAAGCGCGGGCGACGGTCGCCGAAGCGTGCTGCAAGGGCAGGTCGACCACTTGGCTGAACACATGGGGAACCGGGATGACGGCTGCCATCAGCAGCACGGGGAACCACGCTGCGCGCAGCAGGCGCTTTCCGCCGAAGGTCAGCGTCAGGGCCGTGGCATACAGGATTGCCACCAGTGGCAAGGGCGGAATCTGGACAAGCCACCCCTTGTTCACCGTGACGATAAAGAGGGTTTGCGATTGGACGAAAACGAGAATCGAGGTTGCTACCAGCAGGGCTATGCCCCACCATGAACCCTCGACTCTCCAACCGATCTTGCGCCACTCCCGCAAAATCAGGCCGGCCACGACGAACGGCACGACCAAGCCCATGGACTTGAGGTCGTCGCTCCGCCAGATGATTATCAGCGCGAGAACGTCGCTGTGAATTGCAAAAAGTCCGAGCGCAGCGCACAGGCAAGCCAGTGCGACTACATATCGGGGTTTTAGGACAACGGAATCGAGTTTTACCACAAGTCTCGGACGCGCGGGAAAGGACGCCACAGGGGAGGCGGATTGACCAGGGCGCGTCTAGGCGTTCTGGTCAACCACAAATTACTTTTTGGCAATGCGCCGTGCGCGGAAACGGGTCCGCAATGACGAGACCGCAAATGTTCCGCCTGCGAGCCCAGCCAGAATCAGAGTAGGATTCTCCGGCGAGTCCGTACATCCCTCTTGAGCTCGAGCGGGAAGGGCCGCGATAACGGCGAAGGCGAAGGCTGCGAGCAGTAGCGACTTTTTCATAACTTGATCCCTTATTCTCGTCGGACGCCATGAGCGGGCGTCTTTCGCGTTGAATTCCTTACAGGCCTTGGCGCGTTTGGTACGTTCCCGTAACAGAAAACCTGTTAAAGGGACGAACCCTGGGAAGTATTCCCATTTTAGAGTTCGTACTTACTGAAGTCAATCAAATCCCTGGACAACAAGAGATTTCTTCCTGTTGGCTTACGAATGAATGATTTATGTAAATTTTTTCTCGGTCAGCCAACCTTAGTGGGCCCCTCCTCATCGTGAGCCAGAGCATCTGACTGCCTGTAATATTTTGATGCGGCAAGGAGAACGCAATCATGGCATCTGCAATGGCAAATATGGAATCGCTCAAGGGTCTCTACGACCAACTGAAGGGGCGCATGGACAAGACCGTCGAGGATTTTCGAGCGAACCTCGTCAGCGTCCGCACCGGCCGGGCTTCGGTTCATATGCTCGATCAGGTGAAGGTCGACTACTACGGCACCGACACCCCCATCGCGCAGGTAGCGCAGGTAACGACGCCCGAGGCTAACCTGATCCTCGTTCAGCCGTGGGAAATTTCGCTGGTGGGCGCCATCGAGAAAGCCATACGCACCTCCGGTCAGGGCTTCAACCCTATGCACGACGGTAAGATCATCCGTATCCCCATCCCGCCCATGACCGAAGACCGCCGCAAGGAGGCTGTCAAAAAGCTGGCTGGAGTGCTCGAGGACCACAAGACGTCGCTGCGCAACATCCGGCGAGACGGCAACGACAGTGTCAAGAAGGCAGCCAAGGATAAGCTCATCTCCGCCGACGACGAGAAGCGTGCGAATGAGGAGATCCAGCAACTCACCGATAGCGAGATTAAGCGCGTGGAGGAGTTGTTCAAGGCCAAGGAGAAGGAAGTTCTCACTCTGTGAGAAAAGGGTTCAGGTTTGCGCGAGCACTGCATCGGCGATCGCTGCGGCCTCCCGGGCTTCCTGTAGGTCGTGAACTCGGACAATGTGTGCACCGCCAAGGATGGCCGCGACGTTTGCGGCCATTGTTGCGTTCACACGCGCGCCCGCGCCCACCTTCGCAGCCGCGTCACCGAGGAAACGCTTGCGCGACACGCCCGCCAGGAGGGGTTGTCCCAACGCCGCAAAACGCGAGAAGCCTGCCAGCAGTGCGAAGTTCTCAGTACCGCGTTTGCCGAAACCGAAGCCGGGGTCGAGCACAATGTTTTCGCGGGGGATTCCCGCGGCCAGCGCTGCGGTGAGCCTCTCGCGCAGGCCTTCCGCAACCAGCGGCAAGACATCGGTGGCAGCTAGCGCAGGCTGCGAACCCCATTCCGTCGGTCGGCCGCGCGTATGCATCAGGACCAGGCCGGTTCGGACTTGTGCGACTGCGGCGGCCATCTCGGCGTCCCACAGGAGGCCGGAGACATCGTTGACGATCTCTGCACCCGTCTGTGCCGCGGCTCTTGCTGTGGAAGCGTGATAGGTGTCGACCGAAACAATCGCCGCCGGCCGCTCGCGCAACACGGCTTCGAGCACCGGAAGCAGGCGCTCCTGCTCGGCGTCCGCGCCTAATGGCTCAGCGCCGGGACGTGTCGACTCCGCGCCGAGGTCGAGGACGTCCGCGCCACCATCGAGGCGGTTGACGCAGGCTGACAATGCTGCGTAGAGATTGGCGTTCGCAAGACCGTCGCCGGAAAAACTATCGGGCGTCAGGTTTACGATGGCCATCAGCAGGGTGCGTTCGCCGAGGGCCAGCGTGCGCGTGCGAAGCCGCCAGTCGAAACGCGCTCGCGTATCAAAGCCCATGCGCGGATTGTAGCGATCCGGAAGGCTTTAAGGATGTTCGGCGGGCGGGCGGCACGGTCCCGTCAGCGCGCTCGGCGTTGCGCTCGCCGTGTGATCTGAAACGATTTTCCAACCTAAAGCTGTTTTCTCCATCACCAGCGAGTAGTTGCCGGCGGTATTGCCCCCGCCATCCGCGGTGCGTTCCAAGTGGAAGTTGCCGAGCACCAACGCAAAGTGCGCATCGAGCGGATGGACTTCGACGTTGGCGAATGTCAGCATGCCCATCGCCGCTTTGCTGGGGTAATTCTTCCGGTAGCTTTCGAGCATTCCCTGGTAGCCCCGCCGGATCGTCGCGCCGACGAAGAGCGTGTCGGGAGAGTTCTTGTATCCGGTCGCAAAAGCCTCGATGTCACCGCGATTCCAGTCGGCGGCCTGGCGGTCGAGCACGGCGCGAATCGCCGCCTCATCGACCGGAGGCGCGGCCTGCGCATGGGTGGATGGAACGAAGGCTGTGACAGCGAGCGCGGCGACGAGCAGTAAGACGCGTTTCATACGGGGCTCCTGAAGGCGAAACTGGATGCGCTCCCATCTTGCCATGAGCGCGCCGCGATGGCTGTGACGAATGTGACCACCGACGCACCCGCGGGGGATACAATTTTTGCATGGCTACACCCGAGGGTACGAAGGTCGTCCACGCCGTCTGCACGCATGATTGCCCGGATTCCTGCGGCGTGCTGGTGACGGTAGATACACTCACCGGCCGCGCGACAAAAGTTCAAGGTGATCCCGCGCATCCGGTGACGCGCGGATTCCTATGCGGCAAGGTTGCGCGATATCTCGACCGCGTCTACTCGCCCGACCGCCTGCTGTATCCCATGCGTCGCAAAGCCGGAGTACCAAAGGGACCGCTGCCGCAAAGCCGCGAATCGGAAGCCTTCGAGCGTATTTCTTGGGATGTGGCCCTGAACGAAATTGCGCTGAAGCTCAAAGGGATCGCGGCCAAGTTTGGGCCGGAGAGCATTCTGCCCTACAGCTACGCGGGGACGATCGGGCAGCTCGGTTACGGCTCGATGGACCGAAGATTTTTCTATCGGCTTGGAGCATCGCAGCTTGACCGCACAATTTGTTCAAGCGCCGGTGGTGAAGCGCTGCTCAGTGTTTACGGCGTGAAGCTTGGAACGCCACCGCAGGATTTCGCCCACGCCGGACTCATCATCGTGTGGGGTGCGAATGTTCACGGCAACAACATCCATTTGTGGCCCTTCATCGAAGAGGCTCGGCGCAAGGGCGCGAAGCTGATCGTTATCGACCCTTACAAAACACGCACTGCTGCACTCGCCGACGAGCACCTGGTGATCCGTCCCGGGACCGATGTTTTGCTGGCGCTGGCGGTGATGCATGTTCTGTTTCGCGACGGATATGAAGACGCTTCTTACTTGCGGGAGTGCACGACTGGCTGGGAAGAGTTGCGCGCCCACGCTCTGCTTGATGCACACTCGCCTGCGCGTGCCGCCGAGGTCACCGGCATCGACGCGGCGACCATCGAACGGCTGGCGCAAGCGTATGGAAGTGCCGGCCGTGACGGTCGCGGACCTGCGGCCGTTCGTGTGAACTACGGGATTCAACGCAGCGAAAACGGTGGGACGGCAGCGCGCATTGTCGCGATGCTTCCCCTGATCACGGGTAGCTGGAAGCAGCCCGGCGGCGGCATGATGCTTTCCACCAGCGGCTCGTTTCCATGGAACTCGACCAAGCTGCAGATGCCGGAGCTGATGAACGCGAGCGCGCTGGGGCGGCCCACTCGCGTGGTGAATATGAATACGCTGGGCCACGCGCTGACGGAGCTGACGCCGCCGGTGAAAGCGCTGTTTGTTTACAACTGCAACGCCGCCGCCGTTGCGCCGGACTCTACGCGGGTGCTCGCCGGGTTGCGGCGTGAGGATCTCTTCACCGTGGTGCACGAACAGTTCTTTACCGACACGACTGACTATGCCGATATTGTCCTTCCGGCCACCACCTTTCTCGAAGCGAAGGACGTGATGGGAGCCTACGGGCATCTGTTCGCGCAGATCTCCGAGCGCGCGATCGAGCCGCTCGGAGAAGCGCGCTCCAACGTCGATCTGTTCGCCGACCTTGGCCGTCGCATGGGCTTCACCGAAGCTGCGTTCAGTGACGATGCTGATGCCTTGATCGCTCAGGCGCTCGACACGCAGCATCCGTGGTTCGACGGAATCACGAAGGAGCGGCTCGAGCGTGAGAGCCAGATTCCGTTGTCGCTGCCGGTGAATGAACGCGGCGAATCGCTTCCCTTCTCTACGACAGAGTGGTTCCGCACGCCTACCGGGAAGGCTGAGTTGCTACCGCTTCCGACCTTCGTCGCTCCGCGCGAGTCACGTGGCGGCGCGGGCGCCAGCAAGATATTTCCGCTGGAGTTTCTTGGTCGCAAGGCGGACAACTATATGAACACCACTTTCGCTAACATCCCCGTCCATCAGCACATGGAACGCCGCACATCCGGCCTGCTCGAAATGCACGCGACGGACGCCGCCTCGCGCCATATTGCGACTGGGGATGAAGTGAGCATTTGGAACGACCGTGGACGCATAACGCTGACGGCGCTGGTCGGATCGAACGGAGATGCAAAGGTTGGGCCGGGGGTGGTGTCGGCGCGACTCGACTGGCAAAAGCTCGCGCGCGACGGCAACAATGTCAACGCGCTCACCAGCCAGGCGCTTACCGACATCGGCGGAGGGGCGACGTTTTACTCGACGCTGGTGGAAGTTGAAAAGCTCACCGAGCTGGCGGTGGATTGATGATGGATTGTGTCCGAATGGACAAATGGCTATGGGCGGCGCGCTTTTTCAAGACTCGCTCGGAGGCAGCGAAGGCGTGTGATCTTGGCAGGATCATGTCGAACACCCGCGAGGCCAAGGCGGCGCGTGATGTGAAGATCGGCGACATGCTGAACATTCGCAATGAAGCGGGCGATTTTGAGGTCGAGGTCCTTCAACTGAGTGCGATGCGCGGTCCTGCGGCGGTGGCGCAAACGCTCTATCGGGAAACTGACGCCAGCAAGGTGGCAAGGCAGAAGGCCGCTGAAGAGCGTAAGACAATGATGGAGTTCGGTGGCATGCCGGCGGGACGTCCGTCCAAGCAGGATCGAAGGAACATCAACAAGCTACGTGGCCGGGTGGTTCGCTTCTAGGCGAGGCCAGTTGATTCCGCCTGCTCCTGCGCATGGTAGCTCGAACGCACTAGCGGTCCGCTCTCCACATGCCGGAAGCCCATCGCCATCGCTTCGTGTTTGAGGAACGCGAACTCATCGGGGGTGTAGAAGCGCGACATCGGCAGGTGATCGCGAGAGGGGCGCAGGTACTGGCCGACGGTGAGGATGTCGACCTTGCGGTCGGCGAGATCGCGGAAGACGCCTAGGAGTTCGTGCATCTCTTCGCCCATGCCGACGATAATGCCGGTCTTGGTGACGAGCGGACCGTCGGGGTGCTCGGCGGACTCGTGCTTGGCAGCTTCGAGGAACGCGAGCGAGCGCTCGTAGCGCCCGCCGGACTTTGCGACACGGTAGAGCCGCGGAACGGTTTCGATGTTGTGGTTCAGAATCTCGGGGCGCGCGTCGACGACAAGCTTGCGGGCTTCGGCTACGCCTTGGAAGTCCGGCGTGAGCACTTCCACGCGGCAGCCCGGAGCCTGGCGGCGAATCTCGTTGATGACGCTGACGAATGCTTGTGCTGCGCCCATGTTGTCGTCGTCGCGGTTCACGCTGGTGATGACGGCGTGCTTCAGTCCGAGCTGCGCGACAGCGTATGCGACGCGCTCGGGTTCCTGGTGATCGATTGGCTCGGGGCGGCCCTTGGGCACCGCGCAGAAACCGCAGCGCCGCGTACACAGGTTGCCGAGCATCATGAATGTCGCCGACTTCTGGTTCCAGCACTCGCCGATGTTGGGGCAGTGTGCGCTCTCGCACACTGTGTGTAGGTTGAGGTCGCGGGCCATCTTCTTGAGGGCGTGGAAGGTCTCGCCAACCGGGGCGCGCGCCTTCAGCCACGCGGGCTTTGTGATCGGCTTGCGGGGGGTGAGGTCGATCTGGATCAGGGATTCGTTTTGGACGAGGGGCGCCATCTGCATCTTCGATTGTATTACCGCAGACGCTCGCGGACCTCGGTGCGGCTTAGGTAGAGGAAGAAAACCATCTCCAGCAGCCCGCGCACGAGGAAGAACCCTGCGTGGGTGTGCCAAAGAAAGATGATGTCGCCGAGGCTCATCACCAGGCAGCCTCCGAGCACCAGCGCCCAACCCCAACGCAGCAGTCGGAGCAGCCCGAATATCCCCACCAGCAGCAGCGTGCAGATCGCCAGCACGCTGTACTTTGCGGCCGCCGAGCCGAACGCGCCCTGGATCGCTCCGAAGGCGTTGAGCAAGGTCACCAGTAACAGAAACATGCAAATGCCGGCGATTCCCGGCAGCATACCCGCGCGCTCTCCGGGTGGTGTGACGACGGGGAGCGGGCCGTGCGCGAGTCGCTCTTCGAGGTCGGGCTTTGGAGTGGGATCGGGCATCGTCTCTTCCTAGAGCGTGTGCAGATAAGCCAGGAGATCGGCGAGTTCCTGGGGATCGGTTTGCGGTTGCGCAGGCATCAAATTACGCCCATGCAGCACGGTCGCGGAAACACGGTCGTCGTTAGCCGGTGCGCCGCTGGGGAGGTAAGGCTTCTTGAACACGCCGCGTAAGGGCGGCCCGTGCAAGGCTTCCGAGACGCGGTCGTAGTGACACACCGCACAGTGCGCCTGGTACACCGAGTGGCCGCGCTCCTCCTGTGCATTGAGTTGGTCGAGAGGCTTGGGTGGAGGCGTACTGTTGCAACCCGCCATCGCCAGTGAGGCGACTGCCCCCGCCAATAAGAATCCGCGCATGAATCTATTTTCCACTGGGCTGCTCCCGCACCAGACGGTCGCACACGTTACGCAGATAGTCCCACGAGTAAAGCCCTGCCTCATGACCGTCGTTCCACTTGAAGCGGATGGCGTACTTGCCCACTGGCGTCACTTCGACGGGCCGCACCGGTGCTTCATAAAGTGGGAGCAGACTCATCGGCTTGGGTTTAGGGATGCCGGGAGCGCGTTCTTGGGCTCCACGTTCTTCGTTGCATGTCGCGCAGGGGCACGCAGCACGTAACCACGCGAAGGTCCACGCGCTGGAGTGGCCGTCGCGCCAGTCGATCTGCATGCCAGTGCCGCCGGTTTTGTCGACGCGAACCTTTTGCGGTGCGATAGCGTCGCCCGTGAGCTTGGCTGGCTCGCTGTCGGCGCGCTCGGCTTGTTCGCGGCTGACGAACGTAATGCCTTCGTGACTCATCGTTGATCCTTCATGCCTTAGCGTGGTGCTCCAGTGGGATGCGGCTCGATAGCGTTGCGATCGAAGCGCAGTTTCAGAATCAGAATAGACAGCGAAAGCACAAACGTCACCGCATTCGCGATCCAGACCGGCGCCGAATGCGACAGAATCCCATACATCAGCCAGAAGCCTGTGCCGGCCGTAAAGATGAGAAACATGCCGAGAGAAATGTCGCGCGCCGAGCGCAACTTGATCACGCGAATCAGCTGCGGCAAAAACGAGATTGTCGTCAGCGTCGCCGCGCAGTAGCCGATGATGTTGATGTCTTGTTGCACGATCGTCATGCCTGGGCCTGCTTCCAGAAAAAATAGGCCGAAATGATGCAGCCGGTTGCGACCACAATCGCCCGCAACGCTGCGGGGTTGGCACGCTTTGCCCACTTCGCTCCAATGTAACCGCCCAACGCGGCGAACACCATCGAGATCAGGCAATAATGCCACAGCACCGCGCCGGTCACGATGAACGTAAGAATGGCTACGAGGTTCGACAGGCAGGCTGCGACCACCTTCATCGCGTTGAGTTGGTGCATATCTTCGACGCCGAACAAGGCGAGGATGGTCATCACCAGGAAGCCGCCGCCTGCTCCAAAGTAGCCGAT
Organism: uncultured Acetobacteraceae bacterium; assembly: GCA_964658125.1. GTDB lineage: Bacteria > Acidobacteriota > Terriglobia > Terriglobales > Acidobacteriaceae > Granulicella. The sequence continues at coordinate 16,454 of CAZZYB010000019.1, forward strand.
ATAAAAACACACCGGGAAGAGTCCAAGACACAAGCCCATGAACGGGATAGGTTTCACCGCATGAGGATGTTTGGAGCGTCCTCTTAGCCACCGTGAGATCGGCCCACTCACACCGAAAATCGAAGTGCCGCCCAGAATCAACCACGGAATGAGCCGGAAGAAGGTTTGCTGCGTGGTGTGCAGCAAAACTTCCGCGCCCAGGACCCCGCCGATAACGCAGGTTGTAATGACGGGCGGTAATAGATCCCGGCGGACGTCGCCGCGCAGAGTCGCAAGTGAAGTGAGTTGCCCCGGCCACAGTGCTACGGTATTCGTCGCATTCGCATTCACCGGAAGCACGCCCATCCCCAGCAGCGCGGGGAAGGAGATGAACGACCCACCGCCCGCCATCGCATTCATCACCCCGGCGATCAGAGATGCGCTGACCAGCCAGAGATAGCGGAGATGGGGAATGTGGCTGGAGAGCATCGCTCTCCATTGTAGCTACCGGGACTTGCTAACTGGCGACCTCAGCCTTCTCTTCCTGGTAGTGGCTGATGTGCTCATAGGTATTCTGCGGAAACCTGAGGGTGCGATAAACGTTGCCGCAGTCGGGATCTTCCGGCCGTGGGAGGATAGGAAACTCCTGCTGCGCTTGCCATTCCATGATGCGCTCGCGGCGTGGCGGGTTATAGTCGCGGCCCTCGACCTGCCGCAACATACCGACGGCCTGGTCCGCGGAAAAATCCGGATCTTTGGTCAACTCGGAGATCACTTCATCGTCGCTCATAAAGTGCCGTGCGACCATCGCGAAAACCAGTCGGCCGTAGTGACCAACGTTCTTGCCTGCATCGAGCGCATCGAGGAGGTAAGCCATCATGTCGTCCTGACGCAGAGCCTCGACGCCGGTCAAATCAGGGCGTCGCGAGGCATGAGCTTCGGCCACTTCGCCGGCGCCGGTGGTGTGCAGGTCTGGCTGACGCTTCACCTTGGCGAGTTCCGCTTCAGCGCGTTCCGCCCGCTCCACGGCGTTGCGGAGGGCTTCGCTCTGTTCATCGATCAAAGGTTCGTCCAGGACAATTTGACGTTCGCTCATGCGTTTCTCCAAGGTGGCGTATTCGCTCTATCTTCGCCATTTCCTGAGACGCGCGACCAAGCCAAGGGGTTGGCTAGGCATTAATTCCCGGTGAGTCGGAGCGCTTCGTCGACATTCGTCCCGACCAGCAGGCGATGCCGGTTGCCCCGCAACATGCCCTCGCGGTCGCACACGTCCAGGAACTGCAGCAGGGTGTCGTAGAATCCGTCGACGTTTAGAAGCACGACGGGCTTGGAGTGAATGTTCAGCGTCTGCCACGCCAGCACTTCGAACATTTCTTCGAACGTGCCAAAGCCTCCCGGCAGGATGAGAAATGCATCGGCTCGCTCCGCCATCAATGCTTTGCGTGTGTGCATCGTGCTGGTGACGTGCAATTCGGTGACGCCCTGGTGCGCGACTTCAAGATCGACCAGCACATGCGGGATGACGCCGACCACATGTCCGCCAGAGGCGAGGGTTGCATCGGCGACCGCACCCATCAGGCCGACCTTCGCGCCGCCGTAGATGAGTCCGATGCCGCGTCTGGCGAGCGCTTCGCCCAACTCCACTGCGGCGGCGCGGTAGATCGGTCGCGCTCCATCCGCGGCGGCGCAGAATACGGCGATGCTTCGCTGCGGCTTGTCAGTCACTTATGCAGAATACCGCAGGGCGAAGCAGCGCATCCAAACGGCGATCGCCCCGCCGGACATGCTATCGAATGACGACCTCGCGCAAGTTGGATGTCTCTGAGACTGTGGCGACAGTTGCACCGTTGAGCTGGCTGTTCACGGAACTGTAGACCTGCACCTTCGCTCCAACCGTGACGTTCAAACGGATCTTGTCGCGGGGAGCAAGTTCAAACCGTTCAGAGCCGATCCGCAACTCGCGAGGTTGGAAGGTGAAGTTATCGAAGGTTACGACCACGCTGCGTGGTTTGGAGGGTTTGCTGGCCTTGTAGCGGAGTAAGTCGGCTGCGCTCGGCACCGCGGCAACGGCCACCGCAGGCAATAAATAGAGCGCGACAAGTGCAACATGAAAAACAAAGGTCCGAGTCTTGATTGTGTGAAGTTTCATCGGAGTCGTCTCCAATTTTCTATGGCTGAATTCGAAGATCTCCGCTGCCATGGTTCAGAAGATCGTCGTAAAGAACATTACGCAATTTGGCTGGAAATGTTCACCACTTTGCTGAAAGTGTCCCGAAATATGCCCTGTGTCAGAGCAAGAAAAAAAGAACCCGCTGCGACTCGTGATTCGCAACGGGCTCAATTGGTGCATTGGGCGGATAGCCTCGCCGTTGCTTAGTTAATGCTGATCGTGGCGCCCGAGAGGTCCTTTGAAATCTCGGCGAGAACCGAGCCCGCAGCGTGGGTTGCCGATGCTGTGACGACCGTGATCTTCGAACCAGCTTCCGCACTGATCTTCACTGTCTTGCCGGGCTCGATCGTCATCGGGGTTTCGCCAACCTTGACGTCAAGCGCTGTGCTGGTCTTGTTGGCGAGGTTGAGATTCACCATCTTGTTGCCGCGAAACATCGGCATGACGGGATGATCGGCGCGGAGCACCGACGCAAAGACGGGGGTTAGAACTACCGCCTGCGATGCAAGCAGGCACACAGCGGACAAGGCAGGGACGATGAATTTTGAACGAAACATAACAACACTCCTCAGAACAACTTTGCGCGAAGTCTGCCCCACAAAGCTCTTTTCGTGGGCTCGCTGCATGAGTCACTACGCGGAGTAGACGAGCGTAGTTCCGCTTCGCTCGATGAATTTTCGACTCTGTGACGAACGGCTTTTTCACTGTGACGATTCGCACAGATTGCAACTCCGTTAAAATGAAAGCTGGAGTAAAACAGAGTGGAAGACCTTCTCGCAAATATGAATCCGCAACAGCGCGAAGGCATCGTAGCCGTCGACGGGCCTGTCCTTCTGCTTGCAGGCGCAGGCTCAGGCAAGACGCGGGTCATCACGCACCGCATCGCGTACCTGATTCAGCAACGGGGTATCTCCCCTGATAATATCCTCGCGGTTACCTTCACGAATAAGGCTGCCAAAGAGATGGCAGAGCGCGTGGAGAAGATCCTTGGCCACTCCACACTTGCGAAGCCTACGCTTGCCACCTTCCACAGCTTTTGTGTGCGTGTGTTGCGTCGCGATATCGAAGCGATGCGGACGAATGGGGTTGGGCTGACGAAGAGTTTTGCCATCTACGACGAGACCGATCAACAGGCTGTCGTGAAGCAGGCGCTTAAACGCCTTGGCATCGATGACAAGCAGTTGAAGCCGCGCGTTGCACTGGGGCGAATCTCATGGGCGAAGAACCACATGATCGACCCGCAGGAGTACTTCCTTGCTTCCACGAACCCGATGGAAGAAAAGATCGCGCATATCTTCGAGGTCTACAAGAAGGAGTTGTTCAAGGCGAACGCACTCGACTTCGACGATCTGTTGCTCGAAACGGTGCGGCTCTTGAAGACTTCCAGCGAGGTGCGCGAGCGCTATAACCGCCGCTACAAGTATCTGCTGATCGATGAGTACCAGGATACTAACCGTCCGCAATACGAACTGATGAAGCTGCTTGGATCGCATGGGAATGTGTGCGTGGTCGGCGATGAAGATCAGTCGATCTATTCCTGGCGCGGCGCGGACATCAAGAACATCCTCGAGTTCGAGAAGGACTTTCCCGCGGTGCAGACGATCAGGCTCGAACAGAATTACCGGTCGACACAGGTGATTTTGGAGGGAGCATCGGCTGTTGTTGCGCAGAATATTCAGCGCAAGGGCAAGAACCTGTGGACGTCACGGGAAGGTGGCTCGCTGATTGGCTACTACGAAGGACCGGACGGCGAGAACGAAGCGCTGTTTATTGCTGATCGTATCCAGAAGTATCTGCGCGAAGCTGGGCAAAGTGAAGACGCGCCACGATGTGCCGTGCTCTACCGCACCAACTCACAGTCGCGGTTGGTGGAAGAGGCGCTGCGGCGTTATGCGATTCAGTACCACATGGTGGGCGGCTTCTCGTTCTACGACCGCGCCGAGGTCAAAGACATTCTGAGCTATCTGAAGCTCGTTCAGAACCCGCACGATTCTGTAGCGCTCGGTCGCGTGGTCAACTCGCCGCCGCGGGGTATCGGCAAGACCACGCTTGAGACGATTGAGCGCATCGCGCTGACGACTGGCATGAGCTCCTGGGATGCGATTGCTCGCGCGATCGAAGAAAAGCTTTTGCCCGCGCGTGCGCTCGTGGCACTGGCAGGCTTTCGCCGCCTGATCAAAGACGCGCGGGCGATGCTGGGGCCGGACTTCGCGCAGGAGCTCGTGGCTTCTACGCTTCCGAGTGATGCAGCGGAGCTTACCGATATCGAGCTCGAGGCCGCGGCGGCCAGCTTCGATCCGGAGTCTCTAGTCGACGACGGCACCGACTTCG
>CAZZYB010000020.1:0-20084 GCA_964658125.1 uncultured Acetobacteraceae bacterium
CCGATCTTTTTGCGTTAATGCGTTCAACCTCCCATCCCCATGTCGCAGCGTTTGGATCGAACTTCAGCAGGCCCTCCTCCTCCAGCTCCGAAAGAAACTGGATCGTGAAGAACGGATTGCCTCCTGTCTTCTCATGAACCAATTGCGCCAGGGTCATGGCAGCCTGCCGCTCGCAGCGCAGAGAATCGGTGACCAATCGTCCTACGTCCTGAGGGCTGAGCGGCGCCAGCACAATCTCCTGCACTTTCGCTCCGGCGTTGCGGATCGCGGCGAAGGTCCGCATGAGCGGGTGCGACGAACTGACTTCGTTGTCGCGGTAGGCTCCGATCAGTAACAAGTGTCGCATGTCAGCATCCGTAACGAGGCTTTCCAATAATTCAAGAGTCGCCGTGTCTAGCCATTGCAGATCGTCGAGGAACAATGCCAGCGGATGTTCCACCGTCGCAATTACGCCGATGAAACGCCGGAGTACTAACTGAAATCGGCTCCGCGCTTCCTGCGGTGGCAGGTCGGCGACGGGGAGTTGTTTACCGACGACCAATTCGACTTCGGGTATCAGGTTAATGATCAGTTGGCCGTTCGGACCCAGCGACTCAAGAAAGGCGTTCCGCCAACGATTCACCTCCGCTTCACCCGTAACCAGGATCTCGCGCAACAACATCTGGAAAGCCTCGGCCAGGGTTGCGTACGGTATGTCGCGCTTGTACTGGTCGAACTTACCTGCTGCGAAAAGCCCGCGCGGCGGGACCAGCACTTTATGCAACTCGTTCACCACCGAAGATTTGCCGACGCCAGAGTACCCGGAAACAAGTACGAGTTCGACGGCGCCCTGTGCCACAACTCTGTCGAAGGCCGCAATCAGGGTGTCGACCTCGCGCTCTCTGCCGTACAGCTTTTCCGGTATCATCAATCGGTCCGATGAGTCGTCCGCGCCCAGGCGAAATGGAGCGATGTGACCGTGCGATTGCCACTCCGTCAGGCATCGCCGAAGATCGGTTTCGAGACCCGTAGCGGTCTGGTAACGCTCCTCTGCATTTTTGGCGAGGAGCTTCATGATGAGCTGAGAGAGTGGCTCCGGAACCGCGCGGCGATCGACGGGCGCAACCGGCTGACGCGCGATGTGGCAATGGACCCATTCCAGAGGATCGACGGCAGTGAATGGGAGCGCGCCGGTCAGCATTTGATACAAGGTGACGCCCAAAGAGTAGAGATCGCTCCGGGCATCGATCGAGCGGTTCATCCGACCGGTCTGCTCAGGGGACATGTAGGCAAGTGTGCCGGCGATGATCTCGGGCGGGGTGGGTGTCAGGCGGTCGCGGGCGATTCGGGATGCGAAACCAAAGCCGGTGAGCCACACATGGCCAGCGTCGTCGACTAGTACATTCTCGGGCTTGACGTCCTTATGAATGAGGCCGTTCCGGTGGACCTGGCGGAGGGCGGTCGTCAAACCAATGGCAATGTGCAGGAAGCGCATCATATCCATCGGCTGCCCGTTGTGCTGCTCGATGATTCGATCTAAAGGTTCACCACCCGGATCCTTGAGAATGAGAACCGCTCGACCCTGGTCATGAGTCAGCGTGATCGGCTGGGCCGCCCAGGCCGCGTCGAGTTCGACCGCTAACGAGTATTCGTGTTCGAGCCGCCGAAGACTCTGAGACGAGGGCTGTTCATCGCGGAGTGCGACCGCCAGGATCGGCGTTTGGTTGTCTCGCTGTCTGCCGCGATAGAGAGTGAAATCTCTACCCTGGCGGAGCAACTCAACCATGTACGCGGAAGGGACAGCCATTCAGAGTATCCTCATCGCCAAGGCCGCGTGAGCCAGAAGATTGACAGGAGACACGAAGCATACGTCTAGCCCAAAGGTAGCCTCAACAGACTATCTGAACGGAACGATTATGCGAAAAAAAACTATATCAGGGCGCGTCTCCATAATAAGCATGGCTGACTACGGGGAATTCACCGCGACGCGACTCCGTCAGCAGGCGTGGGGCTTGTCCGTCTGGCGAGGAGTTATGGTTTGAGACCAGGAGAGTGGACTGCATGGACGGCTTGAAGTTCGCGCGGCAGGAGGCATCGATACTGTTCGCGAAGGGCCGGTCAGCAGCGCTATCTCAATAGTTTCGAGACAGTAGAATGGGGTGTTGCGTAGACCGCGTTTTTTCCGCACGATGGAGGCGGGCATGAAACTACAAGCTATGTCTCCGCGATAGTTTAATCCGAATGCGAATCCAGGCGCATTATTTATCTCCACGCTCTACTATGGCTTCTGCGCCTGCCTCACTGACGACCTCGTCCTGAGAATCTGTACCACCCGAGCAGCCAATCGCTCCGATGATGACTCCTCCGTCAATCAGTGGAATGCCGCCACGGGACGCAATGATCCCATCGAACGCGAGCAAATAGGTGAGGTGCATGAGTTGGACACCATCTTCAAAGACCTTGGTCGGACGCCGGAAGATCACGGCTGCTCGTGCCTTGTGTTCCGCAATCTTGATTGAGGCGAGCATCGCGCCGTCCATTCGTTGGAAAGCGACAAGGTTGCCGCCGGAATCAGCCACTGCCACATTCATCTTCCAATTCCGTCTCTTGGCTTCAGCCACAGCGGCGTTGACGACCGCCTGGGCTCGATCCAGTGATATTGGGGAACCGTAGGGCACATCGAACGGTATTTCATTCGGGATTGCATCCAGCGGATTCGATGCAACAGGCTGTGCTTCGATGGAGATTGCTGTCTTCTGATTTGGCATAGGTTCCCTCAAGTAGAGTGCGCAAGTTTTTGTTTCGCATGCATGCTGATCAAAGCAAAAGGGAAGAGTGGGAACAATTAGACGATGGTGTCGGCGGCACCTTTGTATAGGGTTCTGGCCGCCCGTAGATGCCGCGACTGAGAGCGATACGAAAGTATTGCCGACACCATCGTCTGATTGCGCGGACAATGTTGCTCTGGCTCAATGAATGACAAGGAGCCGACGGTCTTCGGCGTCTTCGTCTTCGATCATCGAATTTAGTGATTGGCCAATACAAAGGAGAATCCGAATGACAATTGCGAGCGATCCTACGAAATCCGCACAGCTTCGCATGACCCGGCAATCGGCCACCTATTGGCGTGTCACGATCGACAATCCACCGATCAATGTCATGGGCCCGGAAATGGTCCGGCAGTTTCAAGAAGTGATGAACGCTCTCGAGACCGATGAGCAGGTCAGGGTCGTTGTTTTCGACAGCGCCGTGAAAGATTACTTTCTGAACCACTCAGACTTTCTGGCCAAGCTCGAGGACTTGACCTCGATGCCTGCGGGGCCTACGGGCTTGCCACCCTGGCCCGACTTTCTGGTCAGGTTGACTCGTGTACCAGTCGTCTCTATCGCATTGATCCGAGGCCGTGCGACTGGCAACGGCAGTGAAATTACGCTCGCGTGTGACATGAGTTTCGCCAGCCGTGAAAAGACCATCCTCTCGCAATGGGAGGTGGGCGTCGGAATGGTCGCTGGGGGAGGCCCGATGGCGCGATTGCCTCAACTGATTGGAAGAAACCGGGCACTTGAGGTGCTCCTGAGCTCGGAAGACCTCAAGGCAGATCAGGCGGAGGAGTATGGCTACATCAATCGCGCCCTACCCGATGCTGAGCTAGATGCCTTCGTGGAAGCTCTCGCTACTCGCATCTCCCAGTTCGACAAATGGGCGATCGCAAACACCAAGCGGCTCGTCAATACGAGTCTACCGCCGGACGTTGAACTTGGCGCTGGGTGGGATGCGTGCATCGCTTCGCTCGGACGACCCGCCGCTCAAGATGGAATCAAGGCGCTCATGGCACGCGGCTTCCACAAGCCGGGCGATGTTGAGAATCGCCTTGGATATTACCTGAGCCAGATCCCGCGCTAGACCATGCTCAAGATTCAAGGAGGAGCCAGATGTTGAGCGGCAGGATAGTCATCTATGGGCGCGCGAATTCAGCAGCGAGTTATGAAATACGCGACTTTCTAACGCGTAACTGCTCTGAGTATGACTGGATCGAACTCAATACGGATGACGAGGCCCGGAGGCTGGCAGGCCTCTCGGGACTGACGGATCCCAGGCTTCCTCTCTGCGTCCTCAGCGCAAATTTGAAATTGTGTTCTCCTAGTCTGCGTGATTTGGCGATGGCCTTGGAGTGGTTCAAAGGGCCGAAGTATGAATGCTACGATTTGGCAATATTTGGCGCTGGACCAGCAGGTTTGAGTGCCGCTCTCTATGGTGCCTCTGAAGGTCTTCGCACGATCGTTGTCGAGAAGACGGCGGTGGGTGGTCAGGCTGGCAGCACGTCGAAGATTGAGAACTATATGGGTTTTCCGGATGGCATCAGTGGATGGGAACTCGCGAGCAGGGCACGTCGACAAGCATTACGACTAGGGGCAGAGATCATCGTAGGCCTCGAAGGAGTGGCGGGAGAGCATCAGGACGGCTGGCAGTTGAGCTGGTGTGCGAGCGGCGAGCGGATCGCTTCGAAAGCCACCATCTGTGCCACTGGGGTGGAATACTCGCGGCTCGGGCTTGAACGAGAAGAAGACTTTCTGAATCGCGGCCTTTACTATGGTGCCGGCTCCAGTGAAGCTGAAATCTGCAAGGGGCATGTGGTGATTGTGGGCGGTGGGAACTCTGCCGGCCAGGCTGCGTTAAACTTCGCACGGCAGGCACAGGTAACGATGCTTGTCCGAGGGGAATGCCTAAAGGACACGCTTTCGACGTACCTTCTGGAGCGCATTGAAGACACTCCGTCGATCAGGGTCCTGACGAGAACCACGCTGATCGCTCTCGATGGGGTTGAGGCGCTGGAAAGAATCACGTATCACGAAGAAACTTCTGGCAAGACTGCATCCATCGAGACGCATAGTGTTTTCGTTTGTATCGGAGGGAAGCCTCGCACGGACTGGGCAAAACCTGGGGTGCTGCATTGCGACCCGGCGGGGTACGTGCTGACGGGCCAGGATCTCGACCGGTCGAGTCTGTCGGCGTCGATGTGGCCAGATGGTAGAGCGCCGCTCTTCATGGAAACAAGCATTCCAGGCTTATTCGCCGCCGGGGATGTCCGTCATAACTCTACGAAAAGGTGTGCGGCAGCAGCAGGAGATGGTGCCGCCGCAGTCTCTATGGCTCATCAATTTCTGCTTTCCGCGAAGTATCAGCTATACGGTACGTCGAAGTCTGTTTCGCGATAAGTGGTATGGGTCGAGGCTTTCGTCCTATAGGTACGGAGCGCCTTCTCCCGCCTAATCGAGGTTAGTCACGTTGAGGAGTTGTTAATGGTGGAACCGTCTGATTTTAGGAATGCGAAATTACCGCTCGTTCATGGAGTCGGGAAGATGCCTGCACTTGGGTTTGGCACCTTGATCCCCGATGCAGGCGAGACCATAACCGCTACTAAAGACGCGCTGGACGCTGGCTTCCGACACTTCGATTGCGCGGAGCGCTATCGGAATGAGCGCGAGGTGGGCATTGCTTTGCAGGCAGAGCTCGCGGCCAATGGGATTGCGCGCGAGGATATCTTCATCACCACTAAGTTGTGGAATACCAATCATCGCCCAGAGCGTGTCGAACCGGCGTTCGAAGGGAGTTTGGAGAGGCTCGGGATCAGATCTCTAGACCTGTACCTCATTCACACTCCATTTGCCTTTCAGCCCGGAGATGAACAGGACCCTCGGGATCAAAACGGCAATGTACTTTACGACCAGGGCGTCACCTTGCCTGAAACCTGGAAAGCGATGGAAAATCTCGTAGACCGCGGCCGAGTCGGCGCCATCGGACTATCCGACATCACGCTCGAAGGGCTGTTGCCAATCTATGAATCCGCAAGAATAAAACCCGCAGTAATTCAGGTCGAATCACACCCACACCTTCCGGAAACGGAGCTACTCAAGTTCTGCAAGGAGAAGGGCATTGTGTTTCTGGCTTTCGCGCCGTTGGGGCATGGGGCAAGGCCGGGGCCACTCGAAGATCCAGTGATTACAGCGATTGCTACGCGAGTGGGAAAGACGCCGGCACAGGTGCTGCTGGCCTGGGCGGTGCAGCGGGGCACGGCGTTGCTGACGACACCCAGGAGTGCGGCCCGCGCGAAGGAAAACTTCAACATCTCCGCGCTTCCGGAAGACGCCATGGAGGAGATCAATCAGATTCAGACCAGACAAAGACTGAATGACGTTGTGAGGACCGGCAATCCGGGGTTCATCCCACAAGGCAAATAATCAGGCGCATTGGTCACGGACGGTTGCTATCTTCCCGCAGCAGCTCCAGCAGCACGATGGCCTCGTTGTGCTCCTGATCTCGCGCACCGTAGAGCAGAGTGACTGTATTCTTCTTCGCCTCCTCTCGCAGTGTAAGTAGAGGAGACCCGAATGTCTTCAGCTCTTCTTTATATCTCCGCTTAAACTCCGGCCACTTCTTTGGATCGTGTCCGAACCACTTGCGGAGCTCATTGCTTGGCGCGACGTCTTTCAGCCAAAGATCCACTCTGGCCTTCTCTTTGGTTAACCCCCGAGGCCAGAGCCGATCGACGAGTATCCGCTTGCCGTCAGTTCTGTCGGATTCGTCATAGACGCGCTTTATACGGAGACTCATTTTGTTCCTTTCGATTATCATCGCCCAAACAGGCCGTAAATAATCCCTATTCAATTTTTTCGAACTGCTGCCACTTATAAATCAAGAATGATCCCATCCAGCTAGCTGCAAAGAGTGCGATGATGCAATACCCCATCAAGCTATAGTTATCATTCATTTTCTTGACTATGTACCAAAACGTTCCCGTTAAATGAAAGCGGCCGGCCAATAGTCCCATCGACTCCGCGGTGCCGGTTACCACTGCAACCAGCACCGAGGTAAAGGTGATGGTGAGGTTGTAGTAAAGCTTGCGAACAGGCTTCACAAAGGCCCAACCGTATGCCCCCAGCATGAGGATATTGTCGGTCGTATCAATCAGTGACATACTCGCGGCAAACAGTAATGGGAATATAAGAATCGACCATAAAGCCAGGTTGCTGGATGCTTCCGTTGCCGAAATACCCAACAGCCCGATCTCGGTTGCCGTATCAAATCCCAGGCCAAATAAAACGCCCAGTGGATACATGTGCCAGCTGCGTCGGACCATACTGAAGAGCGGTCTGGCGATACGGAAAAGCAGTCCGCTACCGTTTGTCAAGTAGTCGCCGTCACTTTCCACATAGGCCTCTCCACGCCTTATTCGTTTGAAGGATCGGTAGGTCGACCGCAGAATCGTTAGATTCACAATGGCGATCCCAAACAAAAAGAAGGTTGAGATGAGGGTCCCGGCAAATTGTCCCATTGCTCTAGCGGTCTCAAAATGATTTCGCAGTGTTGAAGCCGTGAGAGCAATGATCATCGACCCAACTATGACAACCGATGAATGCCCGAGCGAAAACATCAGACCGACCGCAACCGGTTGATCGCCGTCTTGCATCATTTTCCGTGTGACATTGTCAATTGCGGCGATGTGGTCGGCATCCACCGCGTGGCGGAGACCAAAGCTGTAAGCGAGAATCGCTGCTGCCCACAGCACGGGATTCCGATGGAACAAGATGGTCGCCCAGCACCATGTTCCCACGTTGAAGATCAACAGCGCCCCATAGATCCCAATTATCTTGCTTTTGACACTTCCTGTTTGATCATGTAACGAGTTACGCAGATGAGGAATCAATGGCTCTCTCATGTTTCTAGTCAAAGGACGGGGACTTCTCGACTTTTGAGGAGTAGTTTCGCCGCCCTCCCGATGTGAGTTTCACCCGAAGTCAGCCGCCTGCTAAATAATTATCGCAGTACGGTCTTTGTGAGGAACTCCGACGTAAGGGAATTGCGATAGCAGGTCGGTGTGAGCACCTACGCCGTCCCCGGTGATTTTTCCATTGGCGATAAGAGCGATGAAGTGATCCATCACATCGTCTGTAAGGGTTCGGCCGTTGGCGGGGTACGAGGCGGGCAGGCCCGCGTCGTAACGCAGAATGTCCGGCAATAGTGTTTTTGCCACGCCGGTAGCCTCTTCAAGGGCATAACCTCCTGTGTGTTCGAGCGAGTGGGCGAAGATGGGAATGAAACGCGCATCGTCAGCCGGACAGGCGGCAAGGTATTCAGCTTTGTGGTCGCCTGAGAGGAAGATGGATTGCGACGGCAGCGCACCGCGGTCTGGCTGTATCCAGCTTCCGCTCGCGCCATCCAGTGTGCGGTGCCAGACACCGACAGCTCCTAACCCCAAGGCGGCGTTGGGTATTTCCAGGACAATGCTGCACACATCTGCACCAGTGAAAAGATCGGTGCCAGTGAAGTGCATGTTGTCGAGCGCGCCCATCGTGTCAAAGAAAAAGGGGTCGCTGCGCCACCCGGCGAAGAAGCGATACTCGCCCGCTTCCGATATGAGTGCTTCCGGGCCTGTTGAGACCGGTGCGCCGGCAATAAGCACATCGCCACTGTCTCCGGTACCAGCGGCGTCCTTGCCTTCAACGCGCTTCAGGGTTGCGGTTTGTGCTCCATTCTCTGTGGAGGAAAAGAGAATGCGATAGGCGATGTCAGCGATTGCATCACCGGTCGTATCGATCTTGATCTCGTAGATGGCTTTCGGCGCGAAGGGGATGGGGTCGGTCGGCTCATGAGAAAGCAGTGTCACTCCCGGGTGGACGTTCATGATCAGGATGGATTTGCCCGGTGCGCCGGGGCTCGGGAAGGCGTAGAGATCGGTGATGTCGAGGCGGGGATCTCCGTTAGGAAACCCGAGGTCGGGGCCGGAATAGTGATGGGACATAGTTTCTCCTTGCTTCCTTGCTGCGTTCGCAACGGTCATCCTTGCAGCTGATAAGACCGCCGCCGCTCAGTAGCGGTTCACGTCGAGGACAGCCTGTGCGAACTCCTGCGGAGCTTCCTGAGGCAGGTTGTGACCAATGCCGCCCTGAACAACCCGGTGGGCATACTTGCCGGCAAATTTCGCGGCGTAGACGGTGGCCTCGGAGTGGGGCGCGCCGTTCGCGTCGCCTTCAAGAGTGATGGTGGGCACCGTTACGATTGGGCCTCTGGCCAGCTGCTTTTCCAGATCGTCGTACTTCTTCTCACCATTGGCGAGGCCTTGCCGCCAACGATAGTTGTGGATCACGATCCTGACGTGGTCAGGATTATCGAAGGCGGCTGCACTGCGGTCGAATGTAGCGTCACTGAAGTTCCACTTCGGGGAAGCGAGCCTCCAGATGAGCTTTGCAAACTCCCTCCGGTATTTCTCGTATCCTGCTTCACCGCGTGCGGTGGCAAAGTAGAACTGATACCACCACTGAAGCTCAGCCTGTGGCGGCAACGGCGCCTGTCCCACGGCCTGGCTGCCAATCAGGTAGCCGCTCACGGACACAAGCGCCTTGCAACGTTCGGGCCAGAGAGCTGCGATGATGTCGCCCGTCCGTGCTCCCCAATCGAAGCCGGCGATAATTGCCTTGTCGATCTTCAATGCATCCATGAGAGCGATGGTGTCGAGCGCAACCACCGACTGCTGCCCGTTGCGCGGAGTTTCGCTCGACAGGAATGTGGTTGTGCCAAAGCCACGCAGGTAGGGAACGATCACCCTGTAACCTTTCGCTGCCAGCAGTGGCGTGACATCGACGAAGCTGTAAATGTCGTAAGGCCATCCGTGGAGGAGAATGACTACGGGGCCATTGGTGGGCCCAGCTTCAGCGTATCCAACATTGAGCAGACCAGCCTCGATCTGTCTCGGTGAAGCGAACGATGCATTTGTAACGGGATCGAGCGCGGGCTTGTCTCTGACGATTGATTCATCTGAGTTCGCATCAAGAGCGCTTGCGAGAAGCCGAGGTGAGGAGAACAGGGAGGCCCCGGCGGAAAGGGCCGCGACGGTGAAGTCACGGCGGGATACGGGTTCAAATTTAGATGCCATCTGGCAGCAACTCCTGCTTGCTTGAAGTGAACCGGATCTTTATGCAATAGAACGTGCTCGAGCGATATCAACATAGAGGCAGGGCCGAATCCATCAGACGATGGTGTCGGTCGGTACCAAAGTATCGGGCAGAGAACCCCATCTGTCGCGCTCTTGAAAGGCACCATCAAAGAGCGGAATAGAGAAGCCAAACGAGGACCCCGGACCATCATTTCGTTCCGCCCATAGGCGCCCTTGGAAGCGCTCAACAATGCACTTACTCACGGATAACCCAATGCCCATGCCGTTGTGCTTGGTGGTGTAGAAAGTATCGAAGAGTCTTTCGACTGTCTCGGGGTTGAAGCCGATGCCGAAGTCGACGACACTGCAATGCACGCTGTCGTGTTCGCCGGATTCGGTTCTGATCACTAGGCGCCGTGGCCGATCCTCGACCTGTTTCATGGCGTCCAAACCGTTGCGTACCAGGTTGAAGATCACCTGGCGAAGCTGGACGCGAATGCCAGCGACAGCAGGCAAGCCGTCTTCCAGTTCCAGTTGCAGCATCACGTCATTTCTCTCGAAGTCCGCCGTCAGAGATGAGCAGACGTCTGTGGCCACATCATTCAGGCTTACCGGCTCAAGCAGGTAGTCCTTGTTTGCGAAGAGTGCACGCAGATGGGTGACGACCTCCGCCGCGCGATTGCCGTCGCGTATGGTGCGGCGTGCGGTTTCGAGTGCGCCGTGAATGTTTGGCGGGTCCATCGCCAGCATACGCAGGCAGGTATCCGCATTGATGATGATGCCCGCTAAGGGCTGGTTGACTTCATGCGCAATAGACGCCGCGAGGACGCCAAGTCTCGCCGCACTCATGGCTGCTGCCAGTTCACCGTGTTTTGAGGTCTGAAGCGACGAATTTGTAAGCAGATTCATATCTCACTCCTGGAGTTGTGGCTTGTTGCCGGTAAAGGAAGAACCGAACTCTTCGCGATTGAGTCGATTCTGAACGATGCTGTCATCGCGGCGATAGCCCAAATGGAGTCGCGTAATCACTGGATCGTGTCGGATGCAGGCCCTTTGGAGGCGACAAAATAAGGGGAACGCTTTCAGTCTTCAAGTCGAATCCTCTTCCACCCGAAGAGCCAGGCATCCAGCGACCATGCGCCGGGGCCCACCAGTGCGAGGCTCGCGCCAATCGCGGATGAGAACAGAGTAGAGGACAGGCTGCCATGGCCGCTAGTTATGCTCCAGACTGCCAGCATGACTATCGAGGACCCGGCAATCAGCGTCCAAAGCCCGGCGATAAACAGCGTTGCATCCGCAATGGTGAGCATGTCGAGGATGATCAATGCAAGCGATTGACTGCTGTGAAAGCTTGTGATGACGTTGGCGATGAGAGAAACGCCTACGACTGCGCGAATAAGCAGAAGTCCTGTTCCAGGCCAGCCGCGAGCGAAGGTAGAAGATAGTCGTCGCACATGAACCCCTAGCCGAGGCTAGCTGGTGTGGGCTCCTTTCGATACCCCCGAAAGAGTCCCACGAAGGCTCTTTAGAGACGCTAGAGGTCGATGATGCCGCGCTTCAATGCGATGGTTGCGGCGTGCGTGCGGTCATTGGCATTCAGTTTGGAGAGGATGTTCTTCACGCGGCCTTTGACGGTCTCCTCCGTAATCGAGAGCTGGTGACCGATTTGCTTGTTCGCATTCCCCGCCGCGATCAGCCGAAGCACTTCTATCTCACCCTTCGAAAGCGGATCGTCGGTGGCATGTTCCGCAATTCCGAAGGAGGCCTCTGGTGAAAGGGCTTTCCTGCCAGCGTGCACGGCCCGGATGGTCTCCAGCAGTTCTTTGTGGAGCAGGTTCTTCAGCAGGTAGGCATGAGCACCGGCCTTTAGCGCCCGTAACACCTGAGCATCACCGGCATAGGTGGTGAGTACGATGATCCTCGCTGCAGGAAACTCACCCCGGATAGCAATGATGGCATCAAGACCGTTCATCTCCGGCATCTGCAGGTCGATCAGCGTAATGTCAGGGCGGTGCGTGCGGTACTGCTGAATGGCGTCGAAGCCATTGGCTCCCTGAGCCACGATCAGCATATCCGGCTGGTCGATCAAGAGACCGACAATCCCGCTCCGGAAGATGGGATGATCGTCCACCGCAAGGATGCGAATCCGGTTGGCCACATCATTCATGGTTAGCTCAAAGAGACGCGCGGCAATGTTGTCCCGCGCGCAGAGGAGGATCTGACATAAGCGTTTGCAGCCGGTGTATCTAACTCGATCTCAGTACCGGAACCGAGCTTGCTCCATATTTCGAAATTGGCTCCAATCAGTTTGGCCCGCTCGCGCATACCGCGCAAGCCCCAGTGCCCGGGAGTATGTTCCTTATCGAGAATACTGGTGTCAATACCTTTTCCATCGTCACGAATCCTCAGCTTGAGGCCCTCCTGATCGTAACGTATCGTTACATCGATCCTCTTCGGATTGGCGTGTCGAATCGCATTGCGCAGCGCCTCGGCAGCAATGCGGTAGACTTCGTCGCGGATAACAGGATTCAGAGCTTGCGAAGTGCCTTCAACCTGAAGTTCTAGTTCCGGTGCGCCGTCCGCCGAGGCATGACCGAGCAACTCTCTTGCAAAGTTGCCGATGGATTCAGCTAGATCGACCGCACCCAGGCCGCCTGAGCGCAGCTCGTGCACCGCATCGCGGCCTTCGGTAACGGCGATCGCTGCCTGCTCGATGGCGGAGTCCACCCGCTGCTTTGCTTCTGCCGGGTGCGCCGGCAGCAGGTTCGATACAGCCTGAAAACGCAGCAACAGACCCTGGAAGCTCTGAAGCAGTGTGTCGTGCAGCTCTCTCGCTATGCGGGTGCGTTCATCCACGCGAGCTTCCAGCACGATATCGAACCGCTGACGCAACTGCCGAATGCGAAGCTGATACAAAGCCCACAACAAAACCAGCATGGTGGCAGCGCAGAGAGCACGAAACCAGAGCGTCTGATAGTAAGCAGGAAGAATGTAGAAATCGAGGAACGCACCTGCTTCGTTCCATACGCCGTCACCGTTGCAGGCCGTCATGCGAAAGCGATACTTTCCCGGTGACAGATCGTTGTAAAAGGCCTGTCGTCGTGTTCCTGCTTCCTGCCACTCTTCATCATGGCCTTCAAGCTTGTATCGGAACATCGCGCGCTGAGGAAGCTTGAAAACCAGGGCGGTATAGTCGATCTGCAGCTCATCCTTCAAGTGCGGAAGCTCGAGACCGGGAGAAACGGCGTAGTGTTTCCGGTCCGCGATCAGACTCTCGATGTGTACGGGAGGAGGAAGAGAATGTGGTTGCCCGTTGGTGTTGACCATTTGTACGAATGAGGCTCCTGCAAACCAGACTCTGCCGTCCGCGGTTTCGGTGATAGCCGGCTGATTCTGCAATTGGCCCGCCTCCGCGCCGTCGAGCTGGCTTAAGACCTTGAGCTTTATCACACTAGAGGAAGAGTAGATCCATCGCTGCCATTCTCCCGCGCTGATCCGCAGAATGCCGCACGGGGTGCGAAGCCAGTAGGTGCCCTTATCGTCCTCGATCACGGAGTTGATGTTGGAGCAGGGCAACCCATTCTTGGTATCCAGCACAGTGGTCCGACCATCACGCCATCGATAGAGCCCTCGGTTTGTGGAGGCCAATATCGCGTTGCTCGAGTCGACATAGAGGGCGGTGGCGTTGACAACGTTATCCAACCTGGTGGACTCCGCAATGTTTCCGTCGATGTAATGAGTGAGTTCTCCGTTCAGCGCGAATGCCCACACGCCGGCATGGCGATCAGCCGCGAGGAAGGCCATGCGGTGATTCTTCAAAGGGATCTTCTGCGTTACGCGCTGGTCTCGGATTGCCAGCAGGTACTCCTCCTGATTTCCTATATAGCTGGAATTCAACGCGTAGATAGTGCCACCACTGTCTTCAGCGAATGCCGTCGTAGTACCGCTGGCACCGAGCGCCTTGCCATCGCTGTTCAGCACCTCACAATATCTTCCATCTCTGTAGACAAAGATCTTCCTGTCGATGCCCATCCAGACTTGGTTCCGGGAGTCCTTGAGGAACGAGAGGACCTCCTGCCCCGGCACTTTCTGATGCTTGATCGAAGCGAAGGTCCCTGTTTGAATAACATCGAGCCCTCCGCGGCTGCCCACCCAGACAGAATCGCCATTGACCGCAAGGACAGCATGAAGATCGGAACCAGAGAGACCCTCGGTCATGGAGAAGGTCGTCACCGCATAATCCCGGAACGAATCGAGGCCCCGTTCCGTGGCAACCCACATGTTACCTTCCACGTCCTCGTAGAAGCCCACGATGTTTTTGCCGGTGAGACCGTCGGCGGTGCTGTAATGATCGGCAAAGCCGTCGTGCACGTGATACAGACCGTTGGTGCTGCTCCCCACCCACAGAGTCTGTCGCTTGTCTATATAAACAACTGCGTCTTGCAGCTTGCTTCCGTCGAGACCCGGAATGGTGTAACTCGACCACTTTCCGTTAACGAAATGCTGCAAGCCGAGCTTTGGCCCCTTGCCGTCAATCGCCGCCCAGACCTCGCCTGAAACGTTGGCAGCAACGTTTTCCACGCCGTCGCCGGCAGGATTTTTAAGTTGCTCGTTGAAGTAGGTGGTCGCCGTGCCACGCTCCCAGCGGCAGAGGCTTTGGCAACCAAACCAGATGTTCCCGTTCCGATCCTCTGCAATTCCCAGACCGTAGGTTCCGGCAATGCCATCCTTCTTGCCGTAGCACGTCAGAGTGCTTTCCTTAGCCATGCAGATGGGGCCCATGCCATCGGCGATCTGATAGCGGCTGACCCATATTTGCCCATTGTGGTCTTCGAGAATGCCTGAAACGCCGTAATCTGTGGTTGTTTTGATGTAGTTAGTGAGCCGCCCGTCTTTGAAGCGGCTCAGACCATCCGGTGTCCCCAGCCACAGGCTCCCGTCGCGAGCACCCAGAAGATAGTGGACACTTTTGCTGGGCAGACGTTGATTGTTCGGTGGTACCCATTCCGTGAACCTGACCCCGTCAAACCGGAACACGCCATTGAGGGTGGCGATCCAGATATAACCATCCGTGGTTTGCGTGATGGCTTCCGGATGATTCAGGAGGCCATCCGGAGATCTCCATGCGGTATGGCCGTATTGCGAGAGCAGCGTATGTGGATCGACCGCCGTCGCCACACGAGGGAAAAAAAATAAACACGGGAGCGATAGCGCGCAGAGCACTCTCCTCATCTCCGTCCTCATCCGTCGCATCAAGCCTCGGGACACTCCCGCTAATTTCCTGTCTGGAATGTCGTCCCGTCCATTCTCAACACCGGCGCATTAGCAGCCGCGATCCCGTTTACGTCCGCTCGCTCATCGCTGGCCCGTCCTATGGACTCTAATCCGGCAGCCCTCCGTGCGCTATTGTGCTTTGGTATCGGGTGAGCGGGAAAGCCAGATGTCGAACGCAGACCCGTCGTCGTATTCGAATACGTGAGACGGAACCCTTCACCCAATACCTAAGCATTATCGACAACTCGATCGTTAACAGGGCATCCTATTGGCGGGCACTGGCAAGAAAGGACTACTGGTGGAGGACGACATCAGTCGCGTCATCAACGCACTTCCTGCCTTGGTTTGGACCGCGCTTCCTGATGGCACCTCCGACTTTCTGAATCAGCGTTGGTGCGACTACACAGGCCTTACCCAAGATCAAGCTCGGGGCGGAGGATGGCTGTCTGCCGTTCATCCCGAAGAGCATTCCGAAACGCTCTCGCGCTGGCGCCTCATTCTGGCGTCGGCTGAGCCGGGCGACTTCGAAGCACGCCTGCGCCGCGCCGACGGTGCTTACCGCTGGTTTCTCATTGCCTGCAATCCGATGCGCGACCAGGCGGGTCGGGTCCTCAGATGGGTCGCCGTCAACACGGATATCGATGAGCGAAAGCTAACCAAAGAGGCTTTGCATTCCGGCCAGCATGATCTGCGCTCGATCATCGATACTATCCCTATGACGGCGTGGTCTACCCGTGCCGACGGTTACTGCGATTTCTGCAACCAGCGATGGCTCGACTATGCGGGGCTCTCTTTGGAGCAGGTTCAGGGCTGGGGTTGGGGAGCGGCGATTCATCCGGATGACCTGGATACTCTTGTAGAGCACTGGCAAGCTTGCCTGACCTCCGGCGCGCCAGTCAACACTGAAGCACGCATGCGCCGGTTTGACGGTGTCTACCGATGGTTTCTGTTTTTGGGCAACCCGCTACGCGATGAATCGGGCGAGATAATTAAGTGGTTTGGCACCAATGTTGACATTGAAGACCGCAAACGTGTCGAGGACGAGCTGAAGACGAATGAGCGCGATCTCATTCGGATCATCAATACCATTCCGACAACGGCGTGGTCGACGCGCCCGGATGGCTACTGTGAATTTCTGAGCGATCGCTGGCTTGACTATGCCGGTTTTACCCATGAGGAAGCGGTGGGCTGGCGTTGGGCTACAGCAATTCATCCGGAGGATATAGCTGCGCTCCAAGAACATTGGCTCGGATGCCTCGCTAGCGGCACACCGGTGAATACAGAAGCGCGCATACGTCGTTTCGACGGAGTCTACCGGTGGTTCCTGTTTCTTGCTCAACCGTTTCGCGATGAATCGGGATCAATCATCAAATGGTTCGGGACGAATGTCGACATTGAAGACCGCAAGCGAGCGGATGAAGCCCTGCGGGAAAACGAACGCAATCTGATGCGGATCATCAATACGATCCCCACCACGGCATGGGCCACGCGCCCGGACGGCTACTGCGAGTTTCTCAGCGATCGCTGGCTTGACTATGCCGGCTTTACCTATGAGCAGGCGGTTGGCTGGAACTGGGCATCGGTAATTCATCCGGATGATGTGGCTGGTCTTCAGGAACACTGGCTGGGCTCCCTAGCTTCTGGAACGCCGGTTGACACGGAAGCACGTATGCGCCGTTTCGACGGAGTTTACCGGTGGTTTCTGTTTCTGGCTCAACCGTTCCGTGACGAGTCGGGCACGATTGTCAAATGGTACGGAACGAATGTTGATATAGAAGACCGCAAGCGGGCTGACGAAGCGCTACGGGCGAGCAAGCGCGATCTCATCCAGATCATCAACACGATCCCAACGCTTGCCTGGTCCAACGATCCAGATGGACACGTAGATTTCCTCAATCAGCGGTGGCTTGACTTCACAGGTTTGTCAGCTGAACAAGGTGCGGGCTGGGGTTGGTCCACTGCCGTTCATCCGGAAGATGTGAACGATCTGGTGGAGTACTGGCGAGACGCTTTAGTTGCTGGCACACAAGTCGACGTGGAGGCGCGTCTGCGCCGATTTGATGGCGAATACCGTCGGTTTCATTTTCGTGCAAGCCCGCTGCGCGATGTATCGGGCAACATTCTCAAATGGTACGGGACCAACACAGATATCGAAGATAGGAAGCGGGTCGAAGAGGAGTTGCGGCGCAGTGAGGCATTTCTCGCAGAAGGACAACGGTTGAATTTGAGTGGCAGCTTTTCCTGGCGCCTTGATAACGACGAAATCACCTTCTCAGAACAACTTTACCGAATTTATGAGTTTGAAATTGGTGTGCCGATCACACTTGATCTGATTGCCAGCCGCGTCCACCCGGAAGATGCTCAATTGGTCTCTGAGAAAATCGCATCGGCGCGAAGCGGGCAAAACGATCTACATTATGAGGTGCGACTGCGGATGCCTGATGGACCAGTCAAGTATTTGCGCACTGTCGCCCACGTCACGAGCGATCGTGAGGGTCGGTTGGAGATCATCGGTGCGGTCCAGGATGTGACGGAACGTCAACTCCAGGAAGATGCGCTTGGCAAAGTGCGTTCAGAACTCGCGCGCATGGCGAGAGTTGCGAGCCTGGGAGCTTTGACAGCTTCGATCGCGCACGAAGTCAGTCAACCGCTGTCCGGGATCATCACCAATGCCAATGCCGGCATACGGATGCTGTCCGCGGATCCACCGAACGTCGACGGCGCGCTCGAAACCGTGCGGCGCACCCTTCGCGATGGAAATCGTGCGTCTCAAGTTATCTCGAAACTGCGTGCACTTTTCGGTCATAAAAGCGTCACGGCGGAACGAGTCGACCTCAACGAAGCCACGCGCGAGGTGATCGCTCTTTTGCTGAGTGAAATGCAGAGAAACCGTGTGGTCTTGCGTTCTGAGCTTGGTGAAGATCTTCCTTCTGTCGTCGGAGATCGTATTCAGCTTCAGCAAGTCATTCTCAACTTATTGTTGAATGCATCCGAAGCTATGATCCACGTTAACGATCGGCCAAGACAGATTGTGGTGAAGACCGAACGAGATGGCAACAATTCTGTGCGGGTCACCGTACACGATGCAGGAGTAGGTATCGATTTGCAAAACTTGGACCAACTATTTGACGCTTTTTACACTACCAAGAACGGCGGTATGGGGATGGGGCTGTCCGTCAGTCGATCAATTATCGAAAGCCATCAGGGTCGTCTATGGGCCATTCCGAACGATGGGCCCGGTGCTACGTTTTCCTTCTCTATGCCGCGTGCAACGGAGGATAGCAATGTCAGCTCGATTCAAAATGCTGATGCGAACAACGTGCAGAGTGTGGCGAGGGAGCTATGAAAAGCAAACGCTCACTCATCTCCGTAGTTGACGACGACGAATCTATACGCGAGTCGTTGCCCGATTTGCTGAGGGAGTTCGGCTTTGCCGCCCATACCTTTTCGTCGGCGGAAGAGTATCTTGAGTCCGATGATGTCCATCAAACTAATTGCCTGATTCTCGACATTGCTATGCCCGGCATGACCGGACCTGAACTTCAACGCGAGTTGACGATCCGCCGGCTGAGGACCCCCATCATTTTTATTACGGCACAGAGAGATGAAGCGCTCAGGCCGCGCCTGCTAAATTTAGGTGCCGTTGACTGCCTTCTAAAACCTTTCAGCGAAGCAGATCTATTGGGGGCTCTTAATGCAGTATTCAGGACAAACTGAGCGAAGCATGCTTGCATCGCGTTCGAAAACAATATCTACCCGTCAAGTTTCATACGACATTCATCCAGTGAGGTCATGGCTATGCAACATTCCACGCCAATTGTATTTGTTGTTGATGACGATATTTCTGTACGCGAGTCGCTCGAATCGCTGATTCGCTGTGAGGGCTGGGAGCCAGAGACATTCGCGACAGCGCAGGAGTTCCTTGCGCGCCCACGCACTGCCGCTCCGAGCTGCTTGATACTCGATGTCGCTCTTCCTGGTCTTAGCGGCCTGGATTTGCAGAAAGCCATCGCACCCGACCGAAAAGACATGCCGATCATATTTATTACCGGCCATGGGGACGTCCCGATGACGGTCAGAGCCATGAAAGCGGGAGCAGCCGAATTTCTGACGAAGCCGTTCGGTAATGAGGTGCTGTTGAACGCGATTCGGCACTCTCTTGAGCGCAGCCATACTGCTCTTCGTCGAGAGGCAGAGACGGGGACTCTTCGTGAATGTTACGCATCCCTTACCCCTCGCGAAAGGGAAGTCCTCGTATTGGTCGTCTCCGGCCTTTCGAACAAACAGGTCGGCGTCGAGTTGGGCATCAGTGAGATTACCGTAAAGGCTCATCGGGGCAGGGTGATGCAAAAGATGCATGCCGACTCTCTTCCGAGTCTGGTCAAGATAGCGACGAGACTGCGCCTAACGCCCACGCACAGAGCCTAACTTCAAGAACGCCCATTTCAAGAGAGCGAAAGACACGATGCTGAGAACAACGTTGATCATCTGTCAGAGCTCTGGAGTGCGTTTAGCGTGTGTATGCGGGGATACTGATTCGTACCGTCCTGGCCGATATCCTAAGAGCCGTCTCATCCATGCCCGCCGCAGGCCTAACGAGCGCCAACTGGATGCGGTAATCGCAGTGTGGGCAAGTATGTTCCGTATGTGAAAACTTCACAGAATGCAGGCAATCAGGGAAGGTCCTCAAGCACTCTGGGCATGCGATGGCGATAGTAGTGAGACCGCCCTGGTCGGCCGGCACACCAGGTATCCAGATCGGGGTGGCAGCACGCAAGGAACGTCTTGTCCCTTCGTCCTCGATCGCACATAGTATTTCGAAGAAGCGAGCTACGCTCGTCGCCCCCTTTGCGTAAAAGGCGTCGGCAGCGACGCCCTGAGGAACGGCGACGCCTGAATA
>CAZZYB010000021.1:0-12044 GCA_964658125.1 uncultured Acetobacteraceae bacterium
AGGAGGCCGCCGGTGTCGAAGCGGGCGATGGAGCCGCCGCCTGCGCCGGCGGTGTGGATGTCGAGCATGGGGACGCTGATGGGGAGGCCGGCGATCTGGGATTCGGAGGTGAGTTGGGGGCCGCCGCTTGTCGCGTCAGCCAGGAAGACGTCGGTGGAGGTGCCGCCCATATCGAAGCCGATGATGCGGTCAAAGCCCGCTTGGCGGGCCAGGTGCCAGGCGCCGATGACTCCGCCGGCTGGGCCGGAGAGGACGGTGCGGACGGGCTCGGCTGCGGCGAGTGTGGCAGGGATGATGCCGCCGGAGGACTGCATGACGGCGACTGTGCTGCCGGGGTGGCGGGCGGCGACTTCGCGCTCGAGGTTGAGGAGGTAGCCCTGCATTTTGGGGGCGAGGTAGGCGTTGACTACGAGGGTGGAGGCTCGCTCGTACTCGCGGAACTCGGGGAGGATGCGGTGCGAGGTCGAGATGGGGAGGCCGAGCGGCTGGAGGGCGGCTTCGACGAGGAGCTCGTTTTCGGGGCGGAGGAAGGCGAAGAGGAGGGAGATGGCGATGGCTTCGGCGCCGCTCTGCCGGATGGCTTCTGCGAGGGTGGCGAGTTCGGCGGGGTTGGGGGTGCGGAGGATTTCGGCTTCGGCGGTGGTGCGTTCGGGGACGCCAAAGCGGAGGTTCGCGGGGACGAGGCAGGCGGGTGCGGGGGAGTTCCAGTCGTAGAGTTTGGGGCGGGTCTGGCGGCCGATGGCGATGGTGTCTTCAAAGCCGGCGGTGGTGACGAAGGCTACGCGGGCGCCTTTTCGCTCCAGCATGGCGTTGGTGCCGACTGTCGTACCGTGGCGGACGCTGATGTTGGGGCTGGAGGTGATGCGGGCGACGCCTTCGAGGACGGCTTGAGCGGGGTTGGATGGAGTGGAGGGTAGTTTGAGGACGCGGAGTTGTCCGGCTTCGAGGTAGACGCAGTCGGTGAAGGTGCCGCCGGTATCGATGGCGATGCGCAAGGGTTAGATAGCCGCTTTCTGGGGGTTGATGCGTTCGAGGAGGATGGTTGTGTCGTCCTGGTAGTCGACTTTCCAGTCGTGAGTTGCTTGTAGCAGAGTTACGAGTTGACTGTCTGGCTGGAATAGAACGTATTTTATCTGGTGCTTATTTAATAATGCGATGGAATTTGTGAGGTGGACTATGTCGAGGTAATCCTTGAAGGTTCCGTTGTACTCGAATATATCGACACGGGAGTCCATGAAGACGGGGATCTGGTGCTCGTGCCAGATGAGGAAGCCGCCCCAGGTGTATTCGTTGAAAACGTTTCCATCGGGATGGAAGTTGTTGAGGAAGGGAAGAGCTTTGTTGGGATAGCGCGGGTCGTTATCGGTGGTTACTGGATTTGGGGTACGGAGCTTTCCAAGGACTGCGCAGGTTACGAGGAAGAGGAGTGCGCCGGCGACCAGGGGGTTGAGGCTGCGGCCTTGGGCGGCGGGGCGCGAGGCGAAGGACTTTGCCAGTGACGGCATGAACAGGATTGCGGCGAGGAATAGAAAGCGGGAGTAGGTGAAGGCGGAGTAGAGGCCCATCGTTGTCAGAGCCAGCTCGAAGAGAGTCCACTTGCGATTGCGGAGTAGTTGGAAGAAGAAGAGGAGGAGGAGACAGACGAAGAGGATGCGGCCGCGTGGGGAGTGGAAGTCGAGGGTCTTCCATTCATCTACGTTGGCGACGTTCAAGGTCTGCCGGAAGGCGAGGTCGAACGGGTAGAGGACGAGGCGCCAGCCGTAGGGATTCAGGAATAGTGCGGCTACGCTGGCCATCCAGCAGAGAGCGAGGCGCTTGATGTCTTCTGGTGTGGCGGCGGGGTTTTCGATGCAGCCGACGGAGATGTTGATGGCGCTTGCGATGACGAAGAGTGCGAAGAGAATGATTCCGATGAGCCACGAGCCGTGGGTGTTGACCCAGATGGCGAAGAGAAAGGGCAGTGTCCAGATCAGTGCTTTGCGGCGTGCGGTGTGGGTGAGGATGATGAGTTCGATGACGAGTAGCACCCAGCCGAAGAGAAGAGTGCGGGGACCGAAGGAGACGGTGGAGATGAGGATGCCGAGAATTGTCGCGAGCAGCGAAGAGAGGACGGATGCTGATTGCAGGTAGATGAGATAGAAGAGGCCGAGGAATATTCCTTCTACTGCAAGTAATGTTACAAAATAAACGCCTGAATTTCCGAACAGGTGGAAGGCTGCGTAAAAAGGGAACTCGGAGAGCCACTCGTGGTCCATCCATGCTGAACCGGCGGCGGTGAATGAGAAGAGATCGCGGGTGAGGAAAGAGTGGGTGGATAGTTGGATCTGGGCGTCACGGAGATGCCACCCAATATCCGGATCGGCCATGGATTGGGGGATATAGAAGTAGACGAGTGCGGCTACCAGGCAGCAGGCGACGAGGAGCGAGCCAGCCAGATTTGAAGGCCTGGCTTGATCGGTTGCTGAACCGGGATGAGGCGGCATGGTCATGACTTAAGTCACACCTCGTACATCCGATGGGGCTATGTGCATGAGTGATCTTACACGGCGATTCCGTTAAGCTCGGTAAGTGCGGATGGTTCAAGCACGGTTTGTCATGGGATGTGGAGCGACAATTCGGCGGTTAAACTTCGGGCGTAAGTTGCTGCAGGACAGATGCGGTCAAAGCCTTGTGGAGATCGCGCTGATGATGCCGGTGCTGATCCTACTGATGGCTTACGCGGTTGACTTTAGTTACTTCTTTCTGGCCGCGGCAAATATCACATCGGCTGCGCGCAATGCGGCGCAGTATTCGATCCTAGGGTACGAAGGGCCGGCGCAAACTGCGGAGCCGGTGGCGGGGCCGGTGAGCACGGTCAGTAGTGTGGCGGCGCTGGCGATGGATGACATCAGCAGACTGATTGCTTCGTCTACTACGACGAGAGTCCAGGTGTGCAGCAAGATCATCGGCGTTACGGGGAACCTGGCGAACTGCAGCGCGTACGGGCCGGCAGGTACAACGTATACGGTGACGGCGGACCCTGAAGCGCCGCGGTTTGTTCTGCAGCGCGTTGATGTGACGTATACGGTACAACCGCCGGTGCCGATGTCGGTGTTTGGCCATTCGCTGTTGCCGAGCATGCAGTTCCATCGCCAGGTTTCGATGAGGTCGATGGATTGATGGCCGCCGACTTTCAATGCGATGTCGTCACTGCGCCTGAGAGACGGGGAAGCTTATGGTCGCGCGTTGTCGCGATGCTGCGCTGCGAGCGCGGGGCTGTTGCGATCGAAACCAGCGTTGGGTTCATGGTGATGATGGGGATGGTGCTGGGCATCATGGAGTGCAGCGTGATGGGTTACACGTATGCCGTGCTGGAAGAGTCGGCGCGTGAGGGCGTTCGTTATGCGATCGTGCATGGCTCTGACAGTTCAAGCTGCAGCGGGCCGAGCACAGGATGCGATGCGACAGCCGCCAATGTAATTGCCGATGTAAAGGCCTATGCGAATACTTTCGCGGGCACGATCAGCGGGATGAGTGTGTCGGTGACGTATCCGGATGGAGCTTCAACGGGCACGTCGCGGGTGAAGGTTTCGATCACTGACACGTATATTTCGGTATTTCACATTCCGGGAATCAGCCAGACGCTGACCGTGTCGTCGACGGGAAGGATTTTATATTAGCCATGTTTGAGTCTAATGAGAGTGCGACGCAACCTATTGGAGCGGAAGGAGAGCAGGGACAGGCGGCGATTTCGATTGTGCTGATCCTCGGACTATTTTCGCTGGCGGTGTTGGGGTTTGGAGTGGACCTGACCAACATGTGGTTTCACCGCCAGGCCGGGCGGGCGGCGGCTGATGCGGCGTGCCAGGCTGGGGCGATCGATATTCTGGCGGGCGCCAGCTCGAGCGGACCCCAGGCGGGCTTTACAGCCGGGACTGCGAGTGACTGCGAGAGCACGCCTGCGGCTACGATGTGCGCTTATGCGCAGGCCAACGGGTTTAGTGGCCAGGGATTTAACAACAACTCCGCGTCGAACAAAGTCAGCTGGACGTTTCCGTCGAGCGTGGCGGGTGTTCCTACCGCCGTCGGCAACACCTATATGAAGGTGACGGTTGCGGAGAATGTTCGCACTTACTTTATGTCGCTGGTGAATGCGGCCAAGTATCAGACTCTGAATTCGAGCTGCACGTGCGGCGTGGTGCAGGTGAAAGCGGCGGCGCCGATGGTGGTGTTGCACCCGACGCTGTCGGGCTCGTTCTACTACTCCGGAGGCGGAGCGCTGGATATTTATGGCGGACCACAGCGGGGGTTGCAGGTTAACTCTTCGAGCGCTACGGCGGTGCAG
The DNA here is from genome assembly GCA_964658125.1 of uncultured Acetobacteraceae bacterium. Lineage (GTDB taxonomy): Bacteria > Acidobacteriota > Terriglobia > Terriglobales > Acidobacteriaceae > Granulicella. Next base: position 4,325 of record CAZZYB010000021.1, read on the forward strand.
TGGCTGGCGTCGGGGATGATCAACCTTAGCGGTGGCGGGCCGAATACGACGGGGTCGGATGTGGCGATTGTCGGCGGCCCCAGTACGATTCCAACGAATGGGAGTTCGACGGGTTATAACGGAGGCAGCACGGGGGCATGGAAAAGCAACGTCATACCGGTGACCGATCCGTACCAAGGCGTGCCCGTGCCGGCTTCGGTGAAGCTGGTGACGCCGACGGGCGGGACAGCCGGAGTATGGGTTGGCTATGGTGTGGATGGGTGTCCGGACCATAACTCTCCGGCTTACGTCGGGCAGGACGCGCAGGGCCATAATCTGCCTGCGAATTGTCATGAGTTCAGTCCGGGATATTATCCTTCCGGACTTACTATGCCAGATAATTATTCGACGGTTATTTTCAAGCCCGGCATTTATTATCTGAACGCGTCACTTGTGGTTTCCGGAAGTACGACGCTACGAGTGGCTAAACCGGCGGGCTATCAGCAGACCGACGGTGTGATGTTCTACTTCCTTACAGGATCGCTGAACCTATCCGGTTGTACAGGGTGCCTGGCGAGCCATATCGACGATGTGCCGACGTCGGATCTGACATGCGATGGATCCTATCCACTTGCCGGGCTAGGGATGGGTACTTCTATTGGCGGCAATGTGCTGTGGGGGCAATGCGCGGCCAATGGGACTTACTGGGACAATGGGTCTGATACGACGGACTCGCGCGGGAATCCCGGGAGCCGCGGGTTGTTGATGTTCCAGGACCATGCGGACACGACGCAGCCGGCGTTCACGGGGTCGGGGCAGCTCTCTTTCTCGGGAGGGTTGTACTTCCATTCGACGACCTATAGCGACATCCTCTCTTTGAACGGCGGGACCAGCAGCGGTACCTATGTGCTGGGAGAGATTGTGACCGATCAAGTGCAGTTGACGGGAAGCGGCGTTATCAAGCTGGCGCTGAATCCGGTGGCGACTACGAATATGGCGAAGGTCGCGATCCTGCAGTAGCTGCAGGCTATTTTTCCATCGAAAATTGGTGTCCGGGGATGGGGCATGCGGGTGAAGTGCGGTGAATCGCACGTTGGTCGCAGAGCGGGTAATAAAAGTCTGCAACCCTATGAAAACAAGCTCCCCCGCAATGATATTCCAATCACCCAATCGGGCTATTACGTCCGGCCAAAACTATGCCGAGGGGGTGTTCTATTGCGGTTGAAGAAGGCTAATCTCATATCACGAGCAAGGAGCTGAAGCGACGGTTGTACGACGTAGCCGCAGCCAGTTTCAACTCAAACTTAAAAACCTGGAGAAACAAAAATGAAGAACCTCAAGAACGTGATGACCGTGCTGTTGAATGATGAGTCGGGTCAGGACCTGATCGAATACGCGTTGGTTGCCGGTCTGATCGGCCTCGGCGCTGTTGTTGCAATGACGACCCTGTCCGGCAAAATCGGTACCGCCTTCAATTCCGTCGGCAACCAGCTCACCAACGCAGTCTAGTCGTAGTTAGTCAACGCATCGCAACTTCTCTCCGGGGAGCGATGGGCCGCATCGGGAGTGGCCCATCGCTCAACATATAAAAGAACTAGAACGCAGAGAAGATTCTGTTTCAGTCAATCGCCTGTAGGACGGTCTTAGCAATGACAATCAATCCTCAAACCACCTACATGGAAGCTGCGCTGGTATGTGCTTCAATTGCAAGTTTGTACGATCTTCGCACTCGTCGCATCCCGAATAAACTGACACTGCCGGCTATTCTCTGCGGGCTTGCCCTTCACCTGGTGAGGGGTGGGCCGGTGGAATTGGGTTTCTCCGCGTTGGCGGGACTTATTGCCGGTAGTGTATTTCTTCTCTTCTTCATGGCTGGCGGCATGGGTGGGGGAGATGTGAAATTGATGACGGCTGTCGGCTGCCTGGCCGGCGCTGGAAATATCAAAAATGTTTTGATTTCGACCGTTCTGATTGGAGCGGTCATGGGTATTGCGCTCGCGTTGTATCGCGGAAAACTGCGGCAGATTCTCGGCAATGTTTTCACGCTGGTGCAGCATCATCGGGCTGAGGGTCTTGAAGCGCACCCTGAATTGAATGTCAGGAATCCGGCTGCGCTGCGTCTGCCTTATGCTTTGCCTATTGCGGCGGGCTGCCTACTGACTTTCGTTCTGGCAACGGGTAAGGAGCTGGCGCGATGAATGCCAAAAGACTCTCTATGGCGTTCGTGATCGCGCTTGCCGTATCCGCACTCTGCACATGGCTGCTGGGACGCAAGATGGGGACGCATGCTGCGAATCGCGAGCCTGACCGCCGGTATGTAGCACCTGTGAAACCGCTACAGCCAGGTGAAGTACTGAAGGCTGAAAATCTGGAACTGGTGAACTGGCCAGCGAATAATCCGATCGCCGGAGCGTATGTGAAGCCGGAGGATCTCGTTGGACGTTCGGTGCTGTATCCGATCGATAAGGACCAGCCGATTTCGGACCGTGTTCTTTCGGCACCGGGTTCCGGGCTTGGACTTTCCGGAAGGATACCGGATGGGATGCGCGCTATTGCTTTGCGCTCGGACGAAGTAATGGGTGTGGCGGGATTTATTTTTCCCGGGTCGCACCTGGATGTGTTGGTGACGTGCCACAGCGAGAAGTCGCCTGAGCCGATTACTTTTTCTGTGCTGCAGGATGCGGAAGTGCTTGCTGTGGGACAGAAGTCGCAGCCTGATCCGGATGGGAAGCCTGCCACTGCGACGGTTGTGACGTTGCTGTTGACTCCTCTGGATGCGGAACGCGCTGTGCTTGCGAGCACGCAAGGGTCATTTCATTTTGTGCTGCGCAGCGGCTCGGATAAAGAGAAGGTGAAGGACGTGCCGATTACGCTGGCGAAGATTACGGGTGAAACTCCCGCGCTGGGCGGAGCGCCACGGGCGCTGCCGGTCCGGAAGGTGTCGCTGAACCCTGGAATTGTGGTGCAGACGGTTGCCGGTGATAAGCAAACTTCCGACACGTTCGGGGGTAAGTAGTCGCCATGAGAAAGTTTGTTTCACCCCAATATATTTTTGCGATGTTACTGCTCTGCTCGGTGTGTGGAGTTAGACAGGACCTTTTATTTGCGCAGGAACTTCCGCCGGTCGGCAGCCAAGATCAAGCGACAGCAAAGGTTGCGACGGAAGTTGTTCCACCGATGGAGATGCGCGACAGTGCCGCGACCGAGACACTGCATATCCCCGTGGGTCACTCGCTGATATTGAAGGGCGTCGGTGCTCTGAAGCGTGTTTATATTGGCAACCCACTGGTCTTGCAGTCTTTTACTGCGGGCCCGAGCGAGATTGTGCTGACGGCGAAGATTCCCGGAGTGAGCGACCTGGTGCTTTGGGACACGGTTGGGCAGTCGCGGATTTATACAGTGGAAGCCGATCTGGATTCAGTCGATCTGCGACGGTCGTTACAGGAAGCGTATCCAGGCAGCAAGTTCAATGTGGAAGGCCGCGAGGGACGTATGTACCTCTCCGGCACCGTGGCTACTCCGGAGATTGCGGACGGGATCTTCAAGCTTGCAAGCTCGCACTCGAAAGATATTGTGAACGGGCTGCGGGTGGCGTTGCATGGTAAGCAGGTGCAGTTGAAGTTGCGGATCGTGGAAGTCGACCGCACGAAGATGGAGCAGTATGGCGTCAACTTTGCGGGCGGAGGGAACAATCCGTTCGCGCTTTCGACGCAGCAGTTTGCGGCGCCGACGCCCGTCGACGGAGTGGTGAAGTATACCGATCCCCTCAATCTGCTGTTGTTCAGTTCGAAGCTGAATGTGGCGGCAACGGTGAAGGACCTGGAGCAAAAGCAGATTCTCGAAGTGCTTGCGGAACCGACGCTGACCACGATGAGCGGAATTCCGGCGAAGTTTCTCTCGGGCGGCGAGTTTCCTTACCCAATCGTTCAAAGCAGTGCGACGGGTGGAGTGACGGCGGCGATCACAATCTCATTCAGACCCTACGGCATCCGGGTGGACTTTACGCCGACGGTCAACGATGACGGCTCCATACGATTGAAGGTGGCGCCGGAAGTAAGCACTCTCGATTTCACGAACGCGGTGACGATCTCCGGCTTTACCGTTCCGGCGCTTTCCACGCGGCGCGCTGAGACGGAGGTGGAGATTCGCAGCGGACAGAGTTTCGCGCTTTCCGGGATATTAGACCATCGCACGACGGAAAACCTGAGTCAGATGCCTGGTATTTCACGTATACCGATCCTGGGCAAATTACTTATTACGAAGTCGTATACCCACTCCGTTGTGGAGTTGGTGGTGGTGGTGACGGCCACTGTGGTGGACCCGCTCACGGACAGCACGACGCCAGCCGAGCCGGCGATGGTAGCACCGCACCTCGATAGTGGAACCTTCGACCACGACCTATCGAGAGAGCAAAAGCTTCCACCGAAAAAACCCTAGTTCGTTCCACCTATTCGATGTCAGATAGAAGACCCTATGCCAAGCGACAACGTCCATTTCGACCATGCAGCTCACGCGATCTTTAGCATCTGCGCGACGCCGGATGTAGCTTCGGCGGCGTTGAACGCGTGCTCTGAGATTTCCGGTTCGGCGTTTGTTGGTGAGTTTCATGATTACTTTACGCCAGACCGGCGCCCCCAGCTTTCGCCAACGTTGAAGGGGGCAAATATATGTGTCGCAATTGTGGATTGCGATCGCGATCCGGAGATGGCCATCAGCACGATGGAGCGTCTCCGCACGATGGCGCTGCCGAACCTGAGCATCGTGGCGTTCTCCACGCACATGGAGGCTAGCTATCTTTTGCGGGCGATGCGCGCGGGTTGCAATGAGTTTCTGAGTAAGCCTGCCGACGCGGGGGCCTTGCGTGATGCGCTGCTACGGTTTGAGGCAACGCATACTACGAGCGTCGGTCGCAAAGAAAGCCAGGGGCGAGTTATTTGTTTTTATGGCGCCAAAGGCGGGGTGGGTACTACAACCCTCGCAGTGCATGTGGCGAACAATCTAGTTCGGCGTCATCGTAAGCGGACACTGCTGATTGACCATCAACATGAACTCGGCCATGTTGCGTTGTACCTGGGGATGAAGGACAGTCACTACCACTTCGATGAGCTGGTGTTGAATGCGGACAGGCTGGACACGGCGTTGTTGCAAGGTTTCGTTTCACGGCATAGCAGCGGCCTCGATGTGTTGACGTCGCACGATAGCTGCGCGCCGGACCACAAAAGTAGTCCGGAAGAGATTGAGCTTGTGCTTAGTTTCTTGCGGACGCAATACGAGTACGTCATTATCGATTCCGCGATGGGTTACAAGTCGATCGTCAAGCCAATGCTGCGCGGCTGCGATGAAGTCTGTCTTGTATCGACGCCCGATGTGGCGGCCTTGCGAGATCTTGCGCGCAGGATTGAACACCTGAGCCTGGACGATGAAACGGCGCGGAAGCTCCGGATCGTGATCAACCGGTCAACGTCGGCTGACGCTGTGACGTCGGATCAGATTGAAGCGGCGGTGAAGTTTCCGGTGTGGATTTCTATTCCCAATGCTTACGCAGAAGTGGTGAGTGCGATCAATGCGGGAGAGCCAATTCGCGCCGACCATCGCTCGCCGTTTGCGCAGCAGATCAGCAAGTGGGCGCATAAGCTTATCGACTCTGGTGCGCCGCGAGCGGAACAACCGAGCGTCCTGAAAAAGAAGTTTTCATTCTGGCGCACGGGCACTGAGCAAGTGGCCTAAGGAAACGCGATGTCAGAAAACGTACTGCAAATGACGGGAACCGGCAGGCCACTCACTATGGCGCCGAGCCGCGGTTATGCGGCAATCACTGATGCGGACATGCACACGCTGAAGACGGCGGTGCACCATGAGCTGATCAAGCGCATGGACCTGGACAAGCTTGCAGTGATGCAGAACGATCCGGGTGGGCGGCAGAAATTGCTGGCGACCATTTCGCAACTGGTTGGCGAGCAGACCATTCCGCTGAGCGCGCTGGATCGCGAAACGATTGCGAAGGAAGTGCTGGACGAGGTGTTCGGGCTTGGGCCGCTGGAGCCCTTGCTGCACGATCAGACTGTTAGCGACATCCTGGTGAACACCTACAACACGGTGTATGTTGAGCGCCGGGGCGTGATTGAAAAGACGGACATTGTGTTCCGCGATAACGCTCATCTGATGCATATCATCGACAAGATTGTTTCGGCGGTGGGACGCCGCATTGATGAATCTTCGCCGATGGTGGATGCCCGATTGCTGGATGGGTCTCGCGTCAACATTGTGATTCCGCCGCTGGCAGTCGATGGTCCGCTGATTTCTATTCGTCGATTCGGGAGTTCGCCGCTAACTTCTGATGATTTGATCCGGCATCGCGCGCTTACTCCGCAGATGTTGGAGATTTTGAAGTGTGCGGTTAAGGCTCGGCTGAATATTGTGGTTTCAGGTGGAACGGGCGCGGGTAAGACTACGTTGCTGAACGTGCTCTCGGGATTCATTTCGCCGGATGAGCGGATCTGCACGATCGAGGATTCTGCAGAACTACAGATCAAGCAGGAGCACGTGGTACGGCTGGAATGCAGGCCGCCTAACGTTGAAGGTAAAGGCGCGATCAAGCAGCGCGAGTTGGTGATCAACGCGCTTCGTATGCGGCCGGACCGGATTATCCTGGGCGAAATCCGCGGCGAAGAGGCGCTGGATATGTTGCAGGCTATGAATACTGGCCACGATGGTTCCATTACTACGATCCACGCGAATAATCCGCGCGATGCTATTGCGCGGCTGGAGACGATGTCGATGATGGGCAGCGTCTCACTGCCGGAGAAAGCGATTCGCGCGCAGATTGCTTCGGCAGTTCACATTATTATCCAGGCCTCGCGTATGAGCGATGGGTCGCGACGGATTACGCATATTACGGAGATTACGGGCGCTACAACCGATGTCGTCAGCATGCAGGATATTTTCCTGTTCGAGAAGTTGGGCCTGGGCTTAAACGGCAAGGTGAAGGGGCGGTTCTTTGCAACCGGTATTGTGCCGAAGTTTGCGGAAAAGTTGAAGGCTGCTGGGATACCGCTATCGTTGAATATTCTCGATCACTCGGTTGAGGTGTAGCTATGGGAATACTTTTCGGAGGGTTCCTCTTATTCAGCTTTGTGATTGTGCTGTTTATGCTGCGGCCGAAGAAATCAGAGAAGGCGATGGAGAAGAGGCTGCAGGTGCTTTCTCTTGCAGCCGGGAAGGCTGAGGGTGAGGTTGAGAGTGACAATATCGAACTGGCCCAGAAGAAGTCTGGAAAGCTTTCTGTAAAGCTGGGCGAGTATCTACAGCAGTTCGATTTTTCCTCCGACCTTGAGTTGCTGATTATTCATGCAAACAGCAAGACGACCGTGGGTGCCATTGCCGGTCTGAGCCTGGTGGGTGCTCTCGGTGCGGGTTTTGTGGCGCATGTCCTTGTTGGCGTGTTGCCGCTGGACCTGGCGGCGGTCGTGGGTGGCGGGGCCGCGCGGTACATGCTGTTGAAGTATCAGAAGAGCCGGCGCTTGAAGCTTTTTAATGCAGCACTGGCGGATGCGATTGAGTTGATGGCCCGGGCGTTGCGGGCGGGACACTCGATGAGTTCCGCGATCGAGATTGTGGCGGAACAGTCGCCGCTGCCGCTGAGTTCGGAGTTCGGGATCGTGTTTCAGCAGCAGAAGTTCGGCATCCCTTTCCGCGATGCGATTATGCAGTTGGGCGATCGCGTGCCTTCCAAGGATCTTCA
>CAZZYB010000021.1:12054-19922 GCA_964658125.1 uncultured Acetobacteraceae bacterium
CACTTTCTAATTACGGCGATCCTGGTGCAGAAGGAGACCGGCGGCGATCTGACTGAAATTCTGGATCGGACAACCCATGTCATTCGGGAACGGGTCCGCATCGAAGGGGAGATTCGCACTTATACGGCGCAAGGCCGGCTGACCGGATGGATATTGGCGTCTCTACCGGTGATTATGCTGATCCTCATCAATGTTGTGACGCCGGGGTATTCGGCGGTTCTCTTTCACGATCCACTCGGACAGGACCTGCTGTATGCAGGTGGAACGCTGATCGTTATCGGCGGGCTCATTATCCGCAAAGTAGTTAATATCCAGGTTTAAATCATGAATGCTCTTTTCTACTTTTGCATTGCCATCACGATCTTCTCCAGTATGGGCCTGCTGGGTTCTATCATGCTTACTCGCACTTCGAGGGCGATATCGGAGCGGATGTTCCAGGTTACGCTGGGCACCACCGTAAAGACTCAGCCCAAAGTATCGAAGAGCAACGAGCTACAGAAGAGTATTTTCGCGGGTGTGCGCTGGATTCGGTCGCGGCTCGGAATGACCGAAAATGCGAAGCTGCTGGAGCGTTTTGCGCACGCTGGTCTCAAGTCCAGTGGCGCTCGCGATACGTATTTTGCGGCCAAACTGCTTGGTCCCGTTGGGGCCGTGCTGCTTGGTTCATTTGTTCCGGACAGCCGGGTGTTCGCTATGTGCGCGATGGGTGGAGTCGCTTATCTTTTGCCGGACATGATTCTGAACAGGCTTATTAAACGGCGCCGGGAAAAGATTCGTAAGAGCATACCGGATGCGATCGATCTGCTCGTGATTTGCGTGGACGCGGGGCTTGGAATGGACCAGGCTATGCTGCGGGTTGGGCAGGAACTTGGCACGAGCCATCCTCAGATCTATGAGGAGTTTATGCAAATCAATCGTGAACAGCGGGCGGGGAAGCTGCGCCTGGACGCCTGGCAGGCGATGGCCCAGCGCAGCAAGCTACAGGAGATCGATGGCTTTGTGAACATGCTGATGCAGACGGAGCGGTTCGGTACGCCGATTGCGCGCGCCCTCAGCTCGTATGGTGACGGGATCCGATTGAAGCGTCGTCAGCGTGCAGAAGAGCTGGCCGCAAAGACGACCGTGAAGATCATCTTTCCGCTAGTCCTGTTTATATTTCCTGCGATGTTTATTGTGTTGCTGGGACCGGCGGGCATCAACATTGCCAAGGGTCTGGCGCAATCAGGAAACTAGGTACGAGGTGAAACTACAAAGTGAACCAGCCCTGGCGGGCTGGTTCACTTTGCGACACTAGTTTATTAGCGATGGCGATGCGGCGGAAGGCTTGTGATCATTCGCGCGCGATGCAGCATTGGCGAGGATCTTGTGGTGCATGGTGAAGAGGGCGAGCTCGAGGCGATCTGAGACGCCGGTCTTATCGAAGATGGAGCGCAGGTAGTTCTTGATTACCTGTTCCGAGTTCTTCAGCTCTTCGGCGATGTCCTTGTTTTTATAGCCTTGCAGAATGAGGCCGAGGATTTTGAGTTCTTTGGGAGTGAGGCGGTCGCGAACGCGCTCGGCGACCATATCCGATTCGAAACCAGCTGGGCCGCCCGTTTTGCGCTTCTGCTGATAGGCTTCGCCGCGGGCAACCTGGCGGACACAACGGAGCAGGTCCGTGCTGAGGATGTCACGATGAACGATGCCGCGGACTCCGGCGGTGAGGTAGTTCTGGGGGTTCTCGTCGTTTTCCAAGACTGCAACCGTCGTGCTGCCCACTTCGGTGGCGGATTTGACCAGCGTGACCAGATCAGGCTGTAGAGAGCCGGCGAACACGATCGTGGCGTTCGGCGTGGCGGCCGCGGACTTCATCAAGCGTGGCAGGTCGTCGCATTGTCCGACGAGACGAAAGTCATCCTCCACCGCAAAGAGTCGGGCTGCACCGGTGCGGAAGACGGATTGATTATCGGCGAGAACTACTTTAAGGATCATGTGGCCTATTCCTAAAGGCCCCGGCCTGGCTTGGGGGGACTGAGAAGTTGCTTTTCAGTTTGCGGAGCCGATTGGAAGTAAGGACTGAACGTTCTACGTTCAACGGTGCGTCCATGTGTGAATCCGCTTAACTGTTGCCAGAGACAAACATACTTAACCCCGGACAATGCATGAAATCCCCCAAGTAAAAAGCTGCCTGACACGTTCGGGGTATTACAAAGGTGTCTCGCTGGGTCACGAAAAGGGCCGTGTTTTGCAGTGCTGTCGCTAGTATCGAGACATCGCAAGCAGAGCGAACCACTGGTGCGAGTCGCCACTGCCGAACAAATTGATGCGGAGAATGAAATGAACAAGGGCTACGGTGTTTTTCATACTTTGATGCTGGACGAGTCAGGACAGGACCTTATCGAGTATGCGCTGGTCGCCGGGCTCATTGGAGTAGGGGCAGTTATTTCAATGTCAAGCCTTACCACGAAGATCAAGAACGCCTTTAACGGTATAGGGAATCAGTTAACGAACGCTGTTTAGCTGTAAACGATTCATGATTGTAAGGTGCTCCTGGAAGGGGATCAACATGGAAGTCGCAGTCATTACCACCTTGTTTTCGCTCTCGGTCGCAGCCGTGCTTCTTTTTGCTTCGGACTGGATGCCGATCAACTAAGGAAAGTCTCGCATTCGGACGGCTGTAAAGCCGACTCGGCCCACAAGTTTAGGTATTGCCAAACATCCACGCTCGGTGGGGAAAGGAATAAAAAATGCAAGCATCGATCATTATCCGTGTTGTTGCCGGCGTGTTGTTTGTTGCTGTGCTCGCCATCGTTATTATGCGTCGTAAGAGCGCTGCGCAGTAACGACATGGTTTGAGTCAACGAAGCGGGAGATGGGCGGCGCGCGACAGCCACCGCCATCTCTCTCTTCTTTTAAGAACAGGGAGAGTTCGAATGGGTAGCGTGCAGAATGCAGGGAGAGATCGTTCGGGAGGTCTCGTCATCAAAGACGGCACCAAGGGCAGCATCGTATGCACCGAGGGTGTGCTGGCGAATACGTTCCGGACGCGGCTGTTCGGGCTCCTGGGCCGCAAGGGTTTGAAGGAAGGCTCGGGCCTGCTGATCAAGCCGTCTTCGGGCGTGCATACGTTTGGAATGTCGTTTCCGATCGACATTGTCACCCTTGATCGGAATCATCGCGTGCTTGGGGTGTTCGAGCGTATCGGTCCGTGGACGATTCGTGGATTGAGTCTAAAGACGCGCAGCGTGCTCGAGCTGCCGGCGGGACGAATTCAGGAATGCGGGATTGAGCCTGGTGACGAACTTACTCTCGAGCCTTGTTAGATGAACGGCCGAAAGATCACCCGAACCATTTGAGAGCCTACAACTTTCGTTGTACGTCTGTGGGAGTCGGGTGGAGGATAAAACGGTTGGGACGAGTAGCAGACCCCAGTCCATTACACGAGAGGAAGGACCCGACAATTGCAAGATTCGTTGCCTGCAATTGATGGGATGAAGATCGGACCAGCCTCCCCATGCAGAATTTATTGATGGACACGGTCGTCGCGGTTGTAGTTTTGCTGCTTCTATGGTGGTTTCGCCGTGGCCGGTTGAACGTGCGACGGCATGAGCTGGGTGGATTGCCCAACGGTGATCCCGGGAAGGATCTTTCCGAGCGGGAAAGTATGGCGGCACAATTGACCTACCAACTGCAACACGATCTGCTTACGGGTTTGCCGAACAGGGAAACTTTTCTCCAGCGGCTCGATGCGATTTATAGTTCCGCAGTCCGCGATGGGGTCGCCTGCGCGGTTATTGTTCTGCATATCGATCGGCTCGAGCGAATTAACGAGAACTTTGGCTACGCGGTGGGCGATGGGCTATTGAAGGAAGTTACCAAGCTTCTTAGCCTTCATTTGAAGGCTGAGGATGCGATGGGCCGCACGGGCAGCCGGGAGTTTACGATTGCTCTCGGGTCGCTGCCTAATGCGGAGGCTGCCGAGGCGATTGCGAAACAGATTCTGCAGAGTCTCGATGAGCCGGTCGTGGTGGGCGAACATAGTATTGTTGTGGCGGCGACGATTGGGTTTGCGGCGTTTCCGGCGGACTCTGATGATGCTGTCGAGCTGGTGCGCGATGCGGCGCGGGCGCAGGCTCGAACCAAGGTTCGAGGAGCGGGAAACCTGGTTCGGCTTTCGCGGAAGTTGAGCCTGGAAGCGCAAGAAGAATGCCGGATTGAGAACCTGATTCAGCGCGCGCTGGTCGATGGTAAATTCGAGGTTCATTACCAGCCGATCTCCGATATCCATGGAGAGCTATGCGCGCTTGAGGCGCTGATTCGGCTGGATGATGGGTCCGGAGAGTTTGTTAGTCCTAACGTGTTTATTCCGATCGCAGAGTCGTCGGGAAACATTGTTCGCGTAGGACGATGGGTGCTCCGCGAGGTGTGCCGTCAGGTTAGACAATGGCAACTCGATGGACTGAAAGTAGTTCCCGTGGCGATCAACGCTTCATCGCTTCAGATCGTGCAGTCGAGCTTTTGTAATGATGTGCTTTCGATTTTGAAGGAATTCGATGTGCGGCCGGAGCTGGTCCATCTGGAGCTAACGGAGAGCGGCGTAATGCCCAAGGATTCCCTGGCTCTGGATAATATGCTGAGGTTATCGGCGGAGGGTGTTCGCTTTTCGATCGACGATTTCGGAACTGGCTTTTCTTCGCTGGATCGATTGCATCAACTGCCGGTCTCGGTTCTGAAGATCGACAGGACCTTTGTTGCGCGGATGCTGGAGCTGAACGGTACACTGCCGATTGTGGCTACGATCATTTCGATGGCGCATTCTCTGAATTTGAGTGTCGTTGCGGAGGGCGTCGAGAATAATGAGCAATTTTGCGCACTGTACGAGATGGGCTGCGATCAGTTTCAGGGCTATTTTCTGGGCAGGCCGGTAGATGCCGAAGCGGCTTCTGCACTACTTTCTCCAACGCAGCGTGTACTTTTCTCCGGGCAGATAGTATCGACTCCGCAACAACTTTCGACGGCCAGGCTGGGCGCAGCTCATTACTGATGACGGATGAGCCTGTTCAACCGACGGGCCGGACCCCGCGATGGTTGGGGTCTGTGGTGTTTGTGCTGGTGCTTTGCCAGGTCACCCTGTGCTTCGCAGCAGCGAAACGATCCCTGCACGGTGATGTGGATTTCCGGGCATTTTATGCTGCCGGAGCGATCGTTCGGAGCGGCCATGGGGCGCGACTTTACGAGTATGGATATCAGCAGCAGGTGCAGACGGCACTAGTCGGGCCTAGAGATGCAGCGCTGCCGTTTCTTTATCCGTCCTTTGCGGCGCTGCCTTTTGTGCCGTTGTCCCTGCTTAGTTATCGGGTGGCCTTCTTTGTGTTTCTGGCCGTGAACCTAGGGCTGTTGGTGTGGGCGGCCGTACTGCTGCGGCCGTGGCTGCCCTGGTTTCGCGACAGTGGGTGGGGGACTCTGACGGCATTCTTTGGATGCCTGTTTGGGGTTTCCATTGCGCTGATGCAGGGGCAGATCTCCTTCGAATTGCTTGTGGCGTATTGCGGCGCGTGGGTGTTGCTGCGGAAGGAGCGGTTCTTCCTGGCGGGGCTGTGTTTGTCGGTGGGATTGATGAAGTTTCAGATTGCGATTCCGGTGGTGCTTCTGTTTTGCGTGTGGCGACAGTGGCGTGTGGTGGGGGGATTTCTGGTTGGGGCATTCGGATTCGCGGCAATTTCTCTGAGCATGATTGGGAGGGTGGGAGCGGCCACTTATGTGCGGAGCATGGCGGGTATGACGAAGCAGACGGCGCTGGATCCTGCGGCGGCGAAAGCGCACTACGGTATGTTTCCGGTCGATATGCCGAACCTGCATGGGCTGACGTTTGGGATGTCGCATGGGGCGACCTGGGGGTTGGCGCTTAATGTTGCGTTGTGTTGCGTGGTGCTCGGCTTTGCGGCGCGGCAGAAGGCGTCGCTGCTGGTTGCACTGCCGGCTGCAATGCTCGTGAGTTACCACATGCAGCCGCATGATCTAACGCTGCTGCTACTGCCGTTGAGCTTCGGTGTGGGTGCGATGCTTCAGAGGATGCAAGGGCGGCGCGACGGAGGGGTGGATCGGATCGGGGTCGACGAGAAGGTGTTGCTGGGGGCGCTGCTGCTGCTGGTGCTTCCGCTGGGCTTTGCCGTGATGGCGGCGGGGATGAACTATGTGGTGTCGGCGGCGGTTGGTGTGGTGATGGTCTATTCGGCGAAGATGGAGTACGCCGCGCAGAGTAGTTAACGAGGACAGGCAGCCGATGGCTGCCTATCGTGCAACGGGGCCGGGGAGTGAAGGAGCTTACACTGCGTTGGTGAGTTGATTGCCCACCGAACCGAAGCTGGTGGCGATTGAAGATGCCAGTGAGGACATCGCCGCGACTGCTCCGAGGCCAATGAGCCCCGCAACGAGTGCGTATTCGATGAGGTCCTGCCCCGACTCATCATTTCCGAGTGTGCGTAAAACCATTACAAAGTGCGCCATTAATTTGCTCCAGATCCGACTGAGTTTGGCAGAGCTTAGGAGCGGGTCGCGCTCGTTTAGCACCTGATGCTTCGACGATAACTGTGAATGGGAGCTCTGAGGCGCCGACCGAGCGGATTGGAATGACGGAGGTAATGACACCTCCGGGGTAGAGGATTGGTTGATGTATCGATACGAGGCGAATGAAGATGGGAGGGCGGAGATGCTGAGTCCTGGAGCGGCGGAGTTCCGGGCGATGTATGTCCCTGTGGGGCATTACCTTTGCGTCGCAGAGATTAGGCCTTCGGCCCGGGTTGATTTGGGCCGTGCCGTTGGCGCTTCAGCAAGAGTCTATGTTGAAGCCATGCTCGCCACCGAAGTCCATGGCCCTTCACCGCATTGATCGTCCGCCGCAGAAAACGGTCTCCCAGTAGCTAGTCTGATCGGCTAGAACCAGTTGCGGCGCTTGAGGAGGATGAGCAGGGCGACGGTGGACGCCAGGGTGAGTGCTGCCACGATGGCTACGCCGTGGGGGGAGTCTTCGAAGGGGAGACCCTTGAGGTTCATACCGTAGATGCCGCTGATGGCGATGACGGGCAGGGCGATGGTGCCGAGGACGGTCAGAACCTTCATCACTTCGTTGGTGCGGTTGGCTACTGACGAAAGGTAAATATCTAGCGAGTTGTTGACGAGGTCGCGCTGGGTTTCTACGGAGTCGAGCAGGCGGACTACATGGTCGTAGATGTCGCGGATGAAGGGTTGGTGCTCGGCGTCAACGATGGTGCCGGGGTCGCGTTGCAGGTGGAGCGCGGCGTCGCGGGTGCCGACGAGGACGCGGCGGAGGTCGATGAGCTGGCGCTTGATGGCGAAGACTTCCTGGAGCGTTGAGGGTTCGGGCTTGCCGATGGCGCGGTCTTCGAGGTCGTCGATGCGTTCGTCGTAGTGATCGATGGCCGGGAAGTAGAGATCGACGATGGTGTCCATGATGAGGTAGAGGAGGCGGGCCGGTTTGTCGTCGGAGCCTTCGCGGCGGGCACGGGCGAGGGCCTCTTCAGTGGCGGGGCAGTTGGGGTCGGCGATGGTGATGAAGAAGGGTTCGCCTTCGTGGTTGCCGGCGAAGATGTCGATGGTGGAGAAGCTGACGGCGTCCTGATTGCCGGTCTGGCCCTGAGCGAACTTGATGGGCTTGAGGACTGCGAAGGTGTAGGTTGCGGTCTGCTCGACCTTGATGCGCTCGTCGGTGGAGCGGCTGTCTTCGAGATGGAGCGGGTGGAGGTGGTATTTTTCTGCAAGCTCGTTGAGCCTTGAGTCGTCTGCGGAACTGAGTTCGTACCAGGGCATGGGTGGTTTTGCGCTCCATAACTATGATGCCGGAACGCAATGATGTTCGGACGAAGAAATGG
>CAZZYB010000022.1:0-8424 GCA_964658125.1 uncultured Acetobacteraceae bacterium
GCTTAGGAAGAAGGCAGCCAGTGCATTTTCGAGAACCTTCGTGAAGCCGCCCAATTCCTTCAAGACTGTCATAGCAGGCGGCTGCATGAGAGAAGTAACGCCTTTTCGAGCGAATTCCTTCAAGATACTTTCTGCGGCCTCATGAATGACTATCCCCGATACCGCCGAGGTGCTGGGCCTGGTTGGATAACCAAACCCATCCCATAGCTGACGATAATGGGACCGTTGCAGCGAGACGGAAAGCGGGCACCGTTGGGCGTTTTTGTAGAGGTGAAAAGACATCCACTCAGGAGCAAGCGTCCGCTCTGAAGGTTCTGTCACCCTCCAAATTGGCATGAACGGCTGATTCTCGGCTGTCATAGGTTTAGCGCCTTCCAGAGATCAGCGGTCGCGCTTGGAAGATTCCGTCTTACCTGGAGTTCCTCCACAACACGAACCAGCGGAGCACCGAATTCCATGATTTCCTCGAGTCCACCCTCTGCGGGGAGATTAGGTGTGAGCACGCCAGATACATCCACGATTGCAGTGAGGCCATCCTGTCGCTCAATTAAGATCGGGGCGATGATTGGTGAACCTGTGCTCGTTGGGACGGAGATGCCCCGCCTGATCTTGGCGGTTGGATGATTCTGCCGCATCAGATCTCGGAAGAGAATTTCCCTCGACTCTTCCAATCGCTTTTTGTCCCAAGTGGGTCGCTCGCCTTCGAGCAGGTAGCGAAGCAAAGCCGCACCGACAAATCGATCAAGAAACTCATGGTCGAATTTGTTCTTGTAGCTGCGTAAGCAACGGTAGCAGGAGCGATCACAGTTGTCGGGACACCCCTCCAACATCCTTAGCGCCTCGCGAAACACCTTTTCGCCTTTCAGTCCGACTTGTTTGGCAAATCCCGCGCCGCCCGGAAGTGTGTCATACAGATATAGCTCCATCTGTGCTCCCGTCGAGCCTTGTGCATTCACCGCAGGTCTGAACTCAGCTTGGAGTTCAGTCGGTTCCAGTTCCAAGATTGAGCAAGCTGCCTTGGTTACCGCTTCACAGACCGTTCTCAGGGCGATCGTCGTTCCGAGAGAATTTGGGGATAGGTCGATGGGCTCCTCCGAAGTCAAGGACACCAACAACACATCCGTGATGAAGTCTGTGCCGAGAACAATGCCCTTCGTGAAAGCTCCGGAACAGCGAGCTTGTTTGAGATCGGGGTAAGGTTTTTGATGCGTACCTGCTGCGTTTGCTAATCCAGAAGTCGATGGGCCGATCAACCCGCAGAACGTGCAATAGTCATACCCCTGTTCGTCTGGGCCTCGATTGGTTACAAGAAGATGTTTTTTTAGATGCGAAGTCTTAAGTCTCTCGTTCACGGGCATCCAGGACGCTTCGTCGGTTGGAGTGGGATAAGAGAGCTTCGCTCTTGTTGCGTACGACCTCGCCGGTTGATCGTCAGGTGATGTTTCTTCGCCCTGTTCGATGGGGTGTGCAAAACCTGGCGGTCTTAGCCAGTCGCGTGAGACCCCGAAAGACATCGAGGTTTTGCAAGCTGGGCAATCTCTCTTTTCACCTTTGTTTGCCTCTGAAGAACGGAACTTCTTCGCATACCCACATTGCTCGCATTCGAAGTAGATCTGACGATTCTTCCAAGCCTCAAAGCGTTCTGTACGGTAGGGCGAGTAAATCGCGCCGGATCGATATTGCTTCCCGGAAATCCAAACTTCCTTACCTGGCGCGTATTGAGAGAGCGCAACGGATAGGCCTTGGGAGGGACTAAACTTGAACGCCGGTTTGAAGTCCTTATATTTGCCTTGGTCGAACACGTAGAAGGACGCAACGTCCGTCGGGAAAGCGTAGCGTGGCAAGACGCCCTTATAGAGAAGGCGATCTAGAAGATTCGCGGATGAGGCTTGAACCTCGTCTACATTCTCATCCTCATCGTCGTCTTCGAGGCCTTGCATTCCAACTGTTTTCTGGTCTTCGATATCCATTCGAAGTGCGTCATCAAGACTCATCAGGGTCTCGCTTACGAGGCCTTCCAACAAATCAACTCTTGGGTTGCCGTCGAACTCACGCGGAATCCACGCAGAGATGCGTTTCCGCAGGGCCTCGATATTCTCGGTGAGCCAAGCCTCGAAATCCCCACGATTCAGGATCGACAAGGTGTCCATAAAACTTCCGACAGTACCGAGAACCGCAAATAAGTTCGCGGGGATCGAAGCGTCAAATCCGGGAATACGGTCTTCGTGGTAACGCTGCAAAAGATAGGCAAACACGTGCCTCTTGATGATTTCTTCGTTGTCGAGAGTCAGCCGCGGATCGTCGACTTCTCCGGAGATCATTGCCTCCGGCTCCTGAAAAAAATGTTCGTCGTGGCTGTCAGCACTTCCGAACGCCGTCACTGTCGCAACCGCGTTGCCGCGACGCCCGGCTCGACCTGCACGCTGCTGATAATTAGCGCGAGACGGGGGAAGGTTCCTCAGCGAGACACCCGAAAGCGCTCCTATATCAATACCTACCTCCATCGTGGTCGTGCAGGAGAGTACGTCAATCGCTGGTCGAGATCTCCCTGTGTCATCTGGACCAAGGTCCACGTCCTGAAACAAGAGTTCGTTCTCTTCGGCCTTCGAGAATACGTCGTCGGCTTGAGCTGATCCCAATTGCGCAGTGTGCTCGGCAGCAATGAGAGAGAAGGGCTTATTCTCCGGCGACAGTAATGCTCCAACGGTGCTCTCGCGATAGTAGCCTTTGCGAGCTTTGAAGATGAGATCGTTGTCCGGATCGATGGAAGTTGCGGTCTTCTTCCCGCAGTTCGCACATAGGTTCGGTATGAGAGGCGGCCGTTGCGTAGTTTGGCAGGTCGAGCAATAGGCCCACTTTCCTCCCACGACTAGCGTGAGTTCGTTTCCTTTGAGTTTGTACTTGTTTTCGGATTCAGACACGGTGTCGCAGAACATCTCTTTCAAGCGAGGAAGCCACTGCTTGTCGAAAAATTTCCTTGCGGAAGCGTCAGGCAAAATCTTCTTCATCTGAGCGGCGAACGAACCCGCAACCGCTTTGATTTCGTCGGTCTCGTAGGTCGTTGGCATCTTACTGAGGTAAAAGCCTGCATTCTGCCACAGCTGCAGCCACGCTCGCGCCAGAGTGATTTTACTTTCCGGAGTACTCGCGAAACCGGAAATGTCCGGCAACTCAAAGATTTCTTCAGACCGGGTTGTTCTCTCAGCAAGTGAGCCAAGTGCGAGAGACTCCAGCCCGTAGTAACGGTCATCGAAGGCACTCAAGATTCCCGCGAAAAGTGCCTCTGGCGGAGTCATACTCGAAACTTGAACAAGCAACGCGAGCAGTTTGTTCGAATCTCCATTGGGATACTTGCTTACATAATCTGAAACATACTTCTCGGCTTCAAATTTCTCCGAGGCTTTCAACTCGGGACGCAGACGCACTCCCAGTCGTTTTGCGCTCAGCAATACTGCCAGATAAAGATGGTCGAGCGTTAAGAGCGGGGCGATGTCGCTGAAGCTTTGGAGATAGCGAAAGCCCTCGCAAATCAGAGGACGCAGGGCATCTTGATTAGAATATTTTTGGATGTTGGGTGCTAGTCGGGCAGCCATTTGCCGTGAGTCCGAGAAGATCAAGACCTTGCGACCACGGAGCGGTGCCAGGGCGGTTTCTGGCATCGGCCCTGGCGGCTGAATCTGAATTTGCCGGGAGACCAACGCCTGAAACGGCTGGTCACCCTTAGTCTGGTGGTCTTGGACCGAGGAACGGTTGAAGCTTCCAGGTTTGTCGCAAACGGCGCATGGTTTGAATTCTCCAAGCCCCGCTGCGGCACGCAGTGTTTTTGTGGCCTTACTCTTACCTGAATAGTCTTCAGTTCGCTTCTTTTTTAGATAAACCTGACGCATTCGATTGCTTGGAACGGCCGGGTTGAGAGTACCGGTGACAAGATCGTATTCCGCAGGCTCGACCTCGGCACCGTCCATCGGCTCTTCGAGGAGCAGGTCTAGTGGCTGGATGGCAGTCGATAGGCCTGTCGCCGTCTGGATTGTTTCTCCAGGTTCGGACCACAGATATACCGGCGTCTCAAGGTCGTTCGTGTATGACCGCGCATAGAGGGTTCCGCAATGACGACAGGTATAAAGTTCCAAGACGCGAGCTCCGCACCCGCACAGATCTCGCGGTTGCGAATATAGCTTTCCGGCATTGGAGGTCTCGGATTCAGGACGCTCCTTGCAGAGAGGGTCCATACAAACCCAAAGACCGGGAAGTCCCCGGAAGAAGGAATGAATCCGGCAGGGTAAGAGGCCTGCTTCTTCCGTATTTTTTCTGGCGGCGCTTCCTAAAGCTAATAAAGTGGTTACGGCCCTGTCACGCAGCATTGGTTCTGATATCGGGAACAGCATTTCTCCCAATTGATCGACAGGCTGTGCCTGCTTCATCGTGATATTCACCAGCAAGTTAAGAGGGGGATAGTCTTCGAGAGCAGCATAAAGCGAAGCCTCGATGTCTTCTTTGTCTATGGGATATTTTAGGTAGTCCGTTAACTTGCGAGCCTCCTCTTCGCGTTCGTCTAGATTCGCAGAGTAGAACCGCTCAAGGTTTATCGAAGCTAGAGCTTCGGCGTCTTTCGCGCTCCCGGTAGAGGCTGATGGGCGCATTTTAAGATCGCCTCGAATTGGTTCGAACTCACCTGGCAGTTTTCCCGTCAGCTGCGCGGCGAACTTCGGAGCCTCGGCATGCTTGGAGAAGCTGGCAGTCGTACAGATGACCTGAAGGCGTTCAGGATTGATACCAAGCCTGTCTATGAGGCGTCGTATAAGTAAGGCCACCTCCGAACCGCCCGCACCACGGTATAAGTGGGCTTCGTCGAGAACGAGCATCATCCTTTCGGTCGGATCGTGTTCAAGCCATGACCTTGTAGCATCGAAGAGCCCGCGCTCCAACGGTCTCATCAGCATGTACTCGAGCATTGAGTAGTTCGTCACAAGGACGTCCGGCGGAGCGGCGTGGACTTCGTGCCGAGTCCAGAGTTCTCGGTCTTCAGGAAGCGTCACAGCACGACGAGGTAGACCTGTCTTCGAGTCCGTCCATGCTCCTCCGCCGAACCATTTCTTCAAATCCGGTTTTGAGGGCCACTTTCCACGCTTCTTGAGTTCGGCAACCAGACGACGCGATGCGACATCGGTTTGCTGATTTTCAAGGTGATGAACGTAGTATTTTCGAATTGGCGTGAGACGCTTGCCGTCCTTCTTATCGCTCCTCACACCTGGATAAAGCGTTCGGCTTGTGTACCTTCCAAATCGCAAGGGGCGTCCTGCCCATGAGACGAACTGTGAGGCGACCCGCTCATCACCAAATAGGAGCCTCAAGCGTCCTAGTTGATCGTTCACCAGCGCGTTCATTGGATATAAAACCAGCGCGCGAATAGCAGCCTGATCCTTGAACTGGCTTGGTTTCGTTGAAGCCTCGATAGCTAGCTTCCCTAAGATTGGCATCAAGAAGCTTTCGGTTTTGCCCGAACCGGTTCCGGTCATCACGATCAGGCTCTTGTCGTTGGCTAAAGTCTCATGGATCGCCTTGCCTTGATGCGTATAGGGCGGATTGAACAGAAGTCCCTTGTTCTCCCCGTTCTTCTTCGATAAAGAAGTCAGGAACTTTCCAACTTGCTCAGGCAAGCCTTTGATGGACGCGAACTCCTCCCCCGTCTGATAGCGAGGCGTGCTCTCAATGAAGGGTTTGCGATAGATCACACCTTCCGTGCTTAGAAGAGTCTGCCTCTCGCGCACCATTGCTGGATCGCTGATGTGGTACGTCGCCTCGATGTAATCGCTTAGGGCGCGTTGCAACTCGGCAATGGTCTCGGTGATCGTGGGAGGAGTTTGTGTTGAATTTTTCATAGGGAAGCGAGCCACATTCTTGTTTCGACAAAATTGATTTCGGCGGCAACGAGTTCTGCCGAAGGAAAGCGGTATGCGAGCAAGCAGTTCGGATTTACCACTTGTTCTCCCAGGGAAGTCAACCGTCGGTGAGCCCATTGAGGGATGGGCGAAAAGAACTGAATAACAGCCCCACCGCCGTGTGCAACGACGACTCGGTAGCGTTGTGGATGTCCCGCCTCATGGTCAATCGCTTGCTGCAAGTGCCACGCTTCGTCGCACGCTCGAAAAGGAAAATTTCTTGTTGGCAGGTCTAGAAGCGAGACTGCCTCAAGGTCTCGAAGCCTTACAAAGCACCAACCCTCGTTGCCATACCGTTTCTGACGTCTCGCGATAAAGTCGCCGTCACGAATTGCTCCGCCAAGCCACCGAGAGTTGTAATGGGTCACCGGCCGCTCAGTGTCTAGCACTCGCAAGCCATCAATCTGCCCGACCGCGGTATTCGTTTGAAAGCGAGCCGTGTACGAGGACACATGAACTCTTGCGTTCAAATGCTCAGGTAATTGGGCCCATTCCGTTTCTGAGATGATTACGTAGCCTACGGCGCGAAGGTCATTCAACGCGGAAGTCGAATCCTCAACCGCTAAAAATCTGGCATACCCCCTCAGTTTGCATGGCGTTCCGAACGTCGATGGAACTGGATTCGAACCGAGAGGAGCGATTCCGAGAATGATGATCGTGTTCTTCGAGAGCGCACACGCTGCAGGCGCACGCAGTGCTAGCATTCTGGAGCCATTCTCGGCGTCTTCAACCTCGATGAGATCTCCATGCTCTAACAGACCACTAACCAGCTCTTCAGCTTGCTCTGTGAATGAACTTTGAGTCGTGGCGTGCTGGTCTGTAGGTAGATGATCGTGTAAGTATCGGGCCACACGTCCAACCAAATGCTTCTGACTGCTTGGGCACTCGAATGATGCCACGTGGCGCGTGAATTCGGCTTGACCCTCCAAGCTGGTAATGAAGTTACTCGGCATCTCCAGACGCTGAGACACCAAATCGCGGACCGCCTCAGCTTGAATGATTCTCATGAAGTTACCGCCGCCGCTATCGGCTCATTGGGTTGTACTCGCTGTCGAGCGAGCATTAAAAGCCTCATCGTCCGCATCAAATCTGGTTCCTTGAGTGCGAGTTCGCAAACCGCCACACCGAGAGGCATCCAGGATTGGTCGATCGCAATGTCCCTGTCCAGCAGGCTGATGAAGGAAGTCAAAACTTCTTTATGTGGCACTTCATCTGTCTGCCCACTGCGAACCAGGTGCGCAGACAGTGCCAAGTCGATCGCTGCTATTGCGAGTTCGTCATTCGTCAACGAAGCTGAGTGGGGAATCGTCTCAGCGAGGGAGCGTTGAAACTTGTAATCTTTCACCGGCCCAATCATTCCGCATAGATTGCTGACGCGAACTCGGCCTTTTTCAACTCCCGTCTCTGCCGAGGCCCAAGGACCTCCACAGATACTCTCAAGGGTCGCCATCTTGACCATGCTCACGGCTGCATTGCGCTTCACTCGCAGGAAGGGGTCGTTTGTAATGTCCGCTCCGGTCCAAAGACCGAACGCGTCACACAGAGTCACCAAAGAGTCACCATCCCGCGCGGGCGAGATCCGGGTCTCAATGGGCGGTTTGAGAGAACCGAATCCGTTGTGCGCAGGTGCGGTCAAAATGACGGAGGCAGAAGATGTTTCGGAACGAGCCACAAACAGGCCGCCACCATCCGACTGTTCAAATTCTTGTTTCGTGCCCAATACGAAAGGAGTCAGCAAAGTAGGCGCGGCAAACGTTGCTTTTAAAAGCTGTAGCTGTCGCGTGGAGTCATTTTGGATCAGTCTGACCTTGTGATGATTGTTCTTCGTGCGAACTGACCAACGAAATGGTACGAACTCTCGCTCGCAGTGAAGAATTGATTCTCCCAATTCGACCGACCGCCAGCTAAGACGGCAACTGACGGCATCTTCCTGGGCCGCAACAACTTTCTTATCCTTCTTCGCTCGTTCGAACAGCGTTGCCCACGACGACTCGTCGACCGGAAGAGAGACCTTTCCCAGAGAATGCGTCAAGAATGGTGGGGTACGACCGGCAGGATCGGAAAAGAACGAAAGTTGGGTTTTCACCTGTGCACCCTTCGGCCCATAAATATTAACCCTCGCCGCATCTGCCCACAGTTCTTCGAAGGTTGGAAGGGTTGGGGTGGCAAGGACCGTAAATCCTTGGGCATTCTCCGGGTTCAAGACTAGATCGTCGTCCGGGATGACTGTGAGGTTGGCTGTTCCTGTTACCGTCCCTTCGCCAACAGAGCCTACTTGAGCAACTAGATGTAATTGGTATCTTCCAGTTTTGGGAGACTCAAAGTCCACGTATACCGGACCGTAGCCGTCCATGCTGGCCTGAATCGCCTGGTGCGAGCCTTCACCCGATAGATTCAGCGTTAGCCCCTTCACCTCTACCGTGCTTGTCACGGCCAGAACCTTCGGTGAGTTCTCAAACCACTCGACATCTCCATCGTCGTCCCA
>CAZZYB010000022.1:8434-19375 GCA_964658125.1 uncultured Acetobacteraceae bacterium
TCGGACTTGAAGAGCTAAAGCCACGCCCAGACCAAGGGATTTCACGGCGTCGTGATACAACTCAGAGATCCGGTCGGGGACATCAAGCAGGATCCCATGCACGCCGTTGCAATCGATCACTACTCTCTTCGCCTCACGGAAGTAGGTCGTTGCAGGGAGCCGGTGCCTGCTGACGAGCACGTACGACTCGCCGGGTTGAATGAGCTTCGACTTCACGTAGACACCGGTGTCGTCCTCCCGCAGCTTGAACAGAGCACTCGAAATGTTAGGAATGGAGCAAGTCTCGTCCAGTATGTCGGATAATCCCACTGGAGATGGCTCAAATCGCAAGATTGATCGGTTTGGGATTGGCCAATTCTTTAGAGGAACATCTGGGCGGTTGATTGCAAAATAGCGAGGAGCAAAATGGGATTTGCCCGAATCGTCTATGTACCCTCTTTGTGAGGCAAAGGCCCGTTGAAATATTGCGTTAGAAGACTCGATATGGGCTAGGTTTGGCATCCGACCGGCAACTGACCAAGTTTCCTCGCCTTCCTGTTTGACTATAAGTTCGAGACGCTCTCGGGGAATCTGCTCTGCTGCCTTGAGTTCCGTTTGTAACGGCTCCGACAGGGAGACGCCCGGCATCGTTATGCGGTTCCTGAGCCCATTCATCTTTACCGTGGAAGCACGTTGGCGCGCAGCGCTGAGCCAAGCGTGTGCGTTTTGTTCCGCCTGAAGATCGCCGGTGATTCGCTTCAGCGTGTGAACTGCGAGGAGCCCCGCGGCTGCCTCGCTTTCTGGACTTAGAAGTGCCACAGAGATTCGACCAACGAGGTCGTATTCTTCAGCGAACTTGCGAAAGCGGGAGCTTGTGCCTTCGCTGTTCGCAGCAATCAGCTTCCCAAGCGCGGACGTATCGTTGAGTAATTCAGGAGTAAAGGCACCGCGCACTTCGTAAAGAATGCTTGCGAGGTGTCGCTGTAGATCCTTTGGTAATACGGCGTGTGTGATGGGCCAACAGATAATCGTGAAGTTTTTCGCCCAGTTCCCAGATGGAATCGCTCCACGAAAGGACTTTCTGAAGCCGTAGAAAGCGTCTTTGATGCAGTCGCGATCCGAATCTTTCCAATTTGGTAGGCTTTCACGGAAGGTTTGCCAATACTCATCACCCTTGAACCTGTAGCCAATCTCCGCTGCATACACGCTCCAAGCATGATAATGATGGGGAGCAGGCCCGCTGCTGTTGATGTGATCTCTGAGGCAGACAGTAAGTTCTTCTAATTCGGAGGAGTCCAGGTTATGTTCAATGGCAAAGATCGGGCGCGGGTTTTCGCTTGCGTCTAGTGTGCTGCGAAGCTCGGCGAAGTACGTCGATAGCTTTTGCTGCCATTCGTTGAGCGTCATCGAGAGGACCAGTCCAAACTCAAGCACAAGCAAAACTGGCCGGTGTTTTGCACCAGAAAAACCGTCAAAAACGGGGATAGTGAATTGTCGGCTTGGCACAGGATAGTGTCAAGAAATTGGAAGTTTGCCGCTATTTCTGCTTACTTCATTTCGTCGAAAAGCGCTTGAGGGGGGAGCCCGAGAGCCTTTGCAACCTTTACGATGTTCAAAAGGGCAATGTTTCTCTCGCCACGTTCGACCATGCCGACGTAATTTCGGTGCAAACCAGACAGCTCCGCAAGTTGTTCCTGCGACAGCTTGCGGGCGAGCCGGAGGCGTCGGAGTTTATCTCCGAACTGAGCTTTTGGGTCGGTAGGCACACATCCACTTTCAAGTGAATCTCGTTTTGGAGCTACACACTATAAGTGTGATCGATGTTACGATGTATTGAAGTCAACTTCCGAACTGAGCCAGACGAGATGCGAAACCAATCCAGTCTTGAGTTGGTCAAGCTTCATTGCTTTGTCCAAGCGACCCGCGATTCCGGCTACAAGAGCGCAGCGTATGCACTTGCCGAATTGATTGACAACGCTATCGAGGCCCAAGCTGAACGAGTAAACATCGAGATCACATCGGTCTCGTCTGGAACTTCTACCTCGGTTGAGTGCGTCACTGTCACGGATGACGGCACAGGCATGTCGCCCGATACTTTGGCGTTGGCCTTGCAATTTGGAGGCAGCACACGATTCGACTCTCGGAGCGGCCCCGGTAGATTTGGCATGGGCTTGCCTAACAGCTCACTCAGCCAAGCGAGGCGGGTCGATGTCATCAGTTGGGAACGGAGGTCCGAAGTTTGGACTACGTTCTTGGATGTTGATGAGGTCTTGGGCGGTAGGGATTCGCGCGTTCCAACACCAAAAAAGATTAGCTATGCGGCTAAAACTAAATCCGGGACGATCGTCCGGTTGACCCGCTGCGACCGATTTCAGTTCCGAACGATCTCCGAAGCTCAATCACGGCTTAAAACTGAACTCGGAAGACTCTTCAGGGAAGCAATCTTCCAGGGAATCGCCATTCATGTGAATGGAGAGCAGGTTGATCCGCTCGACCCTCTGTATCTGCGCACAAAGGAAAAAATGGCGAAGGCCGAACCGTTCGGGCCTCCTCTCTTTTACAAAATTCGGTGTTCGTTGCCAATCGGAACCTCCGAAGTTCAGGTCGTGTTCACACAACTTCCCTTAGCCAAATGGAATAGTCTTTCGAATCAAGACAAAAACAAACTAGGCATCGCAAAAGGCGCCGGCGTTTCGATATTGCGGGCGGGACGCGAGATTGATTATGGCTGGTACTTCATGGGAACAAAACGGAAAGAAAACTATGATGACTGGTGGCGTTGTGAAATCCGATTCAATCCAGATCTAGACGAGGCTTTTGGTGTGACGCATACAAAGCAGGGCATCCGACCAACGGAGGCCCTCGAGAGTTTGCTTGCGCCGGACCTCGAAAGAATCGCAAGAGAGCTGAATTCAAAAGTTCGACGTCGTTATGCGGAGATCAAGGCTGTCGCGAAGCAAACCTCCGCTCTCATGCACGTTGATAAACGAGATCATCTTTTAGAACCGCCGAGCTCGATGATGAAAACGCTGGCTCATCCGGCGGCGACGCGAACACATGGGAACCAAGTCCTCGGGGGGCTGAAGTACACCGTTAAAACTCAGCGTTCAAGCGAAGAGAATTTCTACGAGGTTCTCACTGAAGGAGTCCACGTCACGATCGTCCTGAACGAACTTCATCCTTTCTACGAGCGCATATATCGCAGAATGCCACCTGTTTCCCCTGGCACTCGTCAGACGCCGGTTCTCGATAATCTAAAAGCGCTTTTGGCCGCTGCAGCTAGGGCAGAGCTTGCGTACGAATCGCCTAGCGACCGTGCGATAATACTCAAGTTCCGCCGATCCTGGAGCAACGCTCTAGTGGCGTTCCTGTCGTAACCGCGCCCATGAAAACGTTGCCCACCGCCATCGAACTCTGGCCAGAGGTTGGCCCATATCGACGCCAATTTCGAGCATTCTGTTCGCAGCTCGCTCTTTTGCCGAAAGAGCTAGACGCAGCTCGCGTTCAGATCGAGAATCTGCGCGCAAACTTGACTCAAGACAGTGAGCCATTGAGCACGGATCGATTGAGGCTGGCCTTCGTCAGTCATGTTCTCCTCGACCTCCAAATTCAGGGTTGGACGGTCGAAATGAATGACGGCGTCATTCTCAAGGAGCGACTTGAAGGTGATGAGACTGCACACGAATCTAAAAGCAGAATTCGCAACCAACACCTCGAAGAGCGGAATGCCCAGCTTCGCGAGGATTCAGTGGTTGAGTTCATCAGGTCAATGGAGCGGCGTCGGCTGACTGCGCAAGGGTGGCATTCCATCTTTTCCGTCATGCGTGATGGCGAGGAACTAGCTGGCGCACTGACATGTGCCCGAAAGATTCAAGATCCGATCAAGCGGCAAACCGCTCTTGCTCAAACTGTTGACCCTTACATCGAGTTTGTAGATTCGAAAGCCACCTGTAAGCAGACCGGGCTAAAGCTTTACGACATCTGGCGATATTTCCGCCATTCTTGGACGACCGTCTATAAGAGCGTTCCGGGGCGAAGTATGGCAATTCTCATCAGAGATCGTGCTCGTCCGGGTCATCCGGTCATTGGAATTGCGGCTTTAGGTAGCTCAGTTGTTCAGCAGGCAGTCCGAGACAAGTGGATCGGATGGGATAAAGAATCGGCCAGCAAGCTTCTGTGTGGTGCCCCCTCCAAGAAGCGTGTCAGACGATTGAGCTTGGTCCTTGATGGACTTATCAAGGAAGTGTACAAAGCTGATTTGCTCGAAGAAGGTCTCCTTACGCGCTGGGCGGTCAAGAGACCAATACAGAAAGATATTGATGGGTTATCAGAGGCGAGCCTAAAGGCGATCGAGAGCCACCGGCTATACCCGAATACCACTGAACTCAAGAATACCAACGCCGGTCGTGTCAATGATTGGAAGAAACTTGCTAAGACGACTCTCTATAGGAGCAAAAGGTGTAAGCAACTCGCTTTGCTGCTAAGTATTCGACTCCAGTTCGAGTTGTACAAGCTTGATCGGCTACCACTCTCCGAACTCCGCAAGACGATGCAGAAACCTGCCGTACGGAAGGCAGTTGGGCAACTGATAAGGCTGATGAAGGCCGAGCGGGTCGGCATCAATATGATGGACATAACCGTTTGCGGTGCGGTCGCGCCCTACAATCCAATCCTCGGCGGTAAACTCGTATGCCTGCTGCTGTGCAGCCCCGAAGTCATTCAGGCTTATAGAGAGCGTTATAAAACCCACGTTAGCGTGATTGCGTCGTCAATGGCAGCGAAAGAAATTCATCGCGATCCACAACTTGTGCTGATGGCAACGACGAGCTTATATGGCGTGGGGTCGAGTCAATACAATCGCCTCAAAGTTTCGGCTGATTTAGTGGGCGGGGTTGAAGGAGAGAATATCGGATTTTTGGAGCTGGGGAAGAGCGAAGGATTCGGCTCTTTTCACTTCAGCAAAGAAACGATCAAAGTGGCTCAGGCCCTTTTAGGTCGCCTGGAGGGTGGTCGAAAAGTGAACAGCATCTTCGGGGAGGGCGTGAATCCTCTGATGAGGAAGCTGCGGGAAGCGTTAAACGCAGTCAACCTTCCAAGTGAACTCGTATTGAAGCATGGGAATCGACGCATTATCTATGCAGTTCCGTTGGCCAGGAACTTCCGCAACGTACTGATGGGGATAGACCAGCGGGCCTCCTACATCATTCCAACTGGAACCGGCGTCGCCTCTACGGCATTGCTGTCCGAATATTGGCGCCAGAGATGGCTAGATCGAAGAATTGACAGCGACTCCGTACTTGCTGAGGTTGATAAGAATCGACTTTCATATCCGATCATGCATGGGGCACGGGTTGCCCTAGCTGAGGAAATCGGGCACAACTAGCTTCTCATCCATAACAATGAAACGAGCCCTTGGGCTACCAAGATCCCATCCGCAAAAGACGTGTTCGTAGATTCCCATATTCAGCCGACTTCTTTCAAACGACACGCCTTCTCTTCTCAAGCGCAATATCTGTTCATCAGCGAATTCACCCTTCAATCGGATCTCTCCGTTAGCGCCGAGGATTCTTTGCCAGGGTAGCATCGTCAGTGTTTCTTTACGCAACAGGTGTGCTACTGCTCGATGATGAAGTGGATATCCTGCCGCCGTCGCCACTCTCCCATAGGAGGAGACGCGTCCTCTCGGAATGGAAAGTATGACTTGACGAAATGCCTCGTCACGTTCCTCGTTCTTGCGCAGGCTCTCCTGCACCATTCGCCTCTTGATTGATTGAGGAACTCTGTATTTCACAATAAAAACTCTATCAAGCAATTTGGGTTTCCGCTGTCTAGACAGCGATGCTCAGGGGCAGTTCGTCAATTCGCGTGTCGCTTCAACCGGACGACTCGGGAAGCATCGTCTGTGCGGAGGCAAACACCCCCTGTAGTAGCTGCATGTAGCTCAGACAGTTCGTGAATGCCAGGCCTTCGTTTGGTCACCTTTTCCGCTGTATTATGCGTCGCGATCCTCTTCGCTTGCATTCTGGGCGTAAAACTCATGAAGTTTGCTTTGGAGGAGCTTTTTGTCTGGAAGCTGAGTTTGATACTCCGCAATCAGAGCGGGCGATAAACTGCGGCTTAGCGCATATTCCACCACCTCATCATTCTTGCTTGCGCACAGGAGGACGCCTATCGCCGGCTGCTCATGCGGTTTGCGTACGTCGCGGTCCAGCGCTTCCAGATAGAAGTTGAGTTTGCCTAGGTACTCCGGCTCGAATTCGCTAACCTTCAGCTCAATCGCGACCAGACAGTTCAAACCCCGGTGGAAGAAAAGCAGATCTAACGCGAAGTCTCGTCCGCCTACCTGTAACGGGTATTCGGAACCGATGAAGCAGAAGTCCCGGCCTAGCTCGATCAGGAACGCCCTCAGTTTTTCCAGGAGACCACGGTGGAGGTCCGCTTCTGCGTGAACGGCTGGCAGCCCGAGAAATTCCAGGTTGTAAGCGTCCTTGAACACACTCGCCGCTTCGGGATGCGTTTGTCGCACCACTGGCGAGACTTTTGGGGGGCTGAGGACGACCCGTGCAAACAAAGCGGAGTTGAACTGGCGTTCCAACTCGCGTTTGCTCCACCTCTCCTGAATGGCGATACGGATGTAGAACTCACGTTCTTCGGGGCGTTTGCTCTGTCCAAGGATGATCAGGTGATGGGACCACGGCAATTGTCGTACCAGTGGTGCGACTTTCTTGTCCCCGTTGTAGGTTTCGTAAAACTGCCTCATGCGAAACAAATTGGCACGGGTGAAACCACGTAGTCCCGGTTGAGTTCGAGCGATATACTCCGCCAATTGCTCCACAACTCCGTCACCCCATTCCGCAGTCTCGATTTTGCGACTGATCGTCGCGCCGACCTCCCAGTAGAGATCGATCAAGATCGTATTGACAGCGCGAAATGCCTTCTCGCGGGAGGCCCCGATCAGTTCCACGATTTCAGAGAATGTCGCTTCGTCCTGCTTCGTTGACCGAATCGCGCGGGGTTTGGACTTGGATGGCAAGAGCGAGGGCTCCTTGACCCTTATTCGGAATGGAGCAGGTTGACCGTTTTGCCGTCCAATCGACCCGAGAAGTATTTAGACAGCGCATGCTTGAATACGGAGGCCTCAAAATGAAAATCATCGGCCACTTGGGCGAACAACGTCATCGACGAATGAAATTTCAGATCGTCGGGATAGCCAAAGATTTCCTGAACGGAGCGATCCTGAACAGCATTCACGAGGGCGGTGCATTTTTCTAAGCGCCGTGCGAGAACAGGATGCTCCAGGTAGGCCGCTCCCTCTTCGAGGCTGGAGATCGCAAACCGCTGGGCAGTTGGGCTCGAACCAAGGCCCTTGATCTGAGGAAAGATGAACCACATCCAGTGGGTACGCTTCTGGCCAGCGGCAAGCTCCACCTGGACGTCATCGAAGATAGACTCCTGTGCGTTGATAAAGCGTTGCAGATTGAAGATGTCGGTGCCTGTGTTCAAGAGCCCTCCTCCTAACATTGTATGCACTCCGGACATGGTGATGCTGGTTGGCGGACGCCGAGGAATCGCTCCCTCAACGCTCCTTTCTCGCTCTAAGATCAAGGAACGCACAATGTGGTTGCTACTAAACGTTGCGACCCTCTGCGTTGAACCAACAAGCAGTCTCTGGATAGCCAATGAGCAAAGCAAGCAAACGAAGTGCGGGCCTGATTATGTACCGGAAATACCTGGACTCCGTCGAGGTTTTCCTCGTGCATCCGGGTGGCCCTTACTGGTCGAACAAGAACGAAGGTTTCTGGACCATTCCTAAAGGGGAATCCGAGGCCGGCGAGGAAGCGCTTGCTGCTGCGATCCGTGAGTTTCATGAAGAAACCGGATTCATGGCTTCCGAGCCGTTTCACGAACTGGGCTCGATCCAGCAAAAGAGCGGCAAGTTGGTTCTCGCCTAGGCATTTCAAGGTGACTGCAATCCAACGGAACTCATCAGCAACAGCTGTGAGATCGAGTGGCCGCCACGTTCAGGAAAACGCATTGAAATCCCTGAAGTAGATCGGGGAAAGTGGTTCTCCTTCGATCTTGCGCGAAAGTTCATCAGAGCAGAGCAGGTGCCGCTCCTGGAAGCTCTGAAATCGGTCGTCGCTTGAGAGTCTCTACATGTTTTGAATGCGAAGGACCCTACTTCAGCTGCAGCACGATGGGAGTGTGGTCCGAAGGCTTTTCCAATCCACGAGGGCCTTTGTCGATTTCACAACCCTTCAGTCGTTTGACCAGACCGGGACTCAGCAGGAAATGATCGATTCGGATTCCACGGTTGTGTTCGAACGCTTGCCGAAAATAATCCCAAAAGGTGAATTGGCCCCCGATACCCGGATGCAGTGACCGGAACGCGTCCACATAGCCTAGTTCGAGCATGGCCCGATAGCGGGAACGCGGTTCCGGCTGAAACAGTGCATCGTGAATCCAGGACGCCGGTTTATGGCAATCAATGTCCTCTGGGATGACATTGAAGTCACCACCAACGACCGTGGGCACGTCGCTCTTGAGCCAGAGCTTCATTTGCTCTGCCAGACGGTCCATCCAGGTGAGCTTGTAGTCGAATTTTGCTGTGCCCACGGGATTTCCATTTGGCAAGTAGATGTTTACGATGCGGAGGTCTTCGATCCTCACTTCGAGAAAACGGGCGTGAATGTCTGCTTCGTCGCCATGCAACGTGGTGCTAACAATCTCGATTGGACTGCGGGAGAGGATCGCCACTCCGTTGTAGGTCTTTTGCGTCACTGAAGCCGACTCGTATCCCAACTCTGTAAAAAATGCCGAGGGAAACTCCGTTCCTTTCAACTCCTGAAGCAGCAACACGTCCGGCTTCCTGGCTTCGAGCCACGTCTTCACATGTTCGGCACGAGCGCGAATTGAGTTCACATTCCAGCTTGCTATTTCGATGACTTCCTCCCAGATTTCTTTGCAGCAGTCGAACCGCTGCGAACTCTTGTCGTCTTGCTCGCCTTCTCTGAGCTTGAACGTGCTGCCGGAACAGGAAGGATCGCTCTCACGGAATCGAGATCGACTAAGTAATCATGAGATGGAATCTTCTCAAGGATTTCGCGCAGTTCCTCATCTGCCTCAGCAGAGAGCACACTTGCTCCCTTCAACTGATGGGAGAGTTCGCATAATGCATCCTCGTATTGAGCAATACAGCGCATTGTGCGGAGCAGGGCATCGAGGCGATGGTAAGCAGACGACTGTTGAACGGACGGTCGTGTCTTGGGCTTGGCGGAAGTTATTTTCTTGGTCATAGGCACATCAGTTGGATGCCGAAAGCAGCACATCGTCTACCGCTGCGGTCTCCTGAAAAAGCGGCACATTCGATTGTGCTTCCATCTGGAAATTGCTCAGGCCGACGCCCACTAAACGGAAGAGTTGCGATGGTCCAAGTTGGACCCGTTCGAACAGGGAGAGGGCGACATTGGCGAACTCTTCTAAGGAAGATGGCATAATCGGAGGCGTCAGGCTGCGTGTCAGCGTATTGAATTCCTTGGTTTTCAGCTTCAGGACGATCGTCCGTGCTAGACGGGCATTTTGGGCTGACGCGCTCCACACCTTCTCTGCGAGTTTGCGTACCAGCGGCTCCGTTTCCGTCAGCGGGATGTCTGTCTCGAACGTGTCTTCCGCCGAGATTGATTTACTCGACCGGTTCGGGACGACGGGGTTGTGATCGATGCCACGCGCAAGTTCATGAAGGCGCCGACCGTAGCGTCCGAAGTGCTGTTCCAGCGTGACCAGGTCCATTGCATAGAGATCACCTACGGTTCCAATGCCCACGCTCTTCATGCGTCCCTCAGTGACCTGCCCCACTCCCGGAATGCGACCCACGGGAAGAGGCAGAAGGAAACTCTGGACTTCGTGCGGCTGAATGACAAAGAGGCCGTTCGGCTTTTTCCAATCGGAGGCGATCTTCGCCAAAAACTTATTCGGTGCCACCCCGGCGGAAGCCGTTAGGTTCAACTCCTCTCGGATCTGCTCGCGGATCATCTTTGCGACCCGCGTCGCGGTGAGAAGTTGTAACTTGTTTTCCGTCACATCCAGGTAGGCCTCATCGAGCGACAGCGGTTCAATCAGATCAGTGTGCCTCTGAAAGATTTCGCGAGCCGCGCGAGAGGCGGCTTTATATCGTGCGAAGTCGGGCGGAACGAAAATAGCCTGCGGGCACATCCGCTCCGCCGTGATCGCCGGCATCGCAGAGCGTACTCCGAACTTCCGTGCCTCATACGAAGCGGCGCAGACAACCGAACGCTTGCCCTTCCATGCCACCACTACGGGGCGACCGCGGAGCGCCGGATCGTCACGCTGCTCCACGGATGCGTAGAAGGCATCCATGTCCACATGCACGATCTTGCGCTTGGTAGCGGACACGGCCTCGTCCTCCGAATTCCCGAGCGTTTGCATCATGGGAGCAGTCCATTCCCAACTTCTTGTCAATTCAGTATAGCGAAGGAATGGCGAAGATGTTGACCCAACTTACGGACACTTATAACTGAACGGATGCGTAGGAATTGAATCAATCTTCCTCAAGCTTTGCCTGCGACACCCATGTTGATGTCCGCATCGATCCAACCCTCTTTCCAGGGTGCAGTGCGTTCGGCATCGAAGGCTATGCCATGAGTTCGTGCGTCTCCCCCGGCCTCGAATAGCACGCCCCACGCGTCGCCAAAGTCATCTTCGTTGCCTTCTTCCATCACGCGTTGATGACGAGCCGTCTCCCGCATCTCAACGTCCGCGTCTTCCCAGCCGCAGAGGTAACTATGCGTTGCCATCTCCGGCATCGATATCCCTGCGAAGCGTGCCCGCAAACCCTCCGCATAGTCGGCTTCTGACCATGTCTTCAATCCAGGATGAATGGGTATTGACATTGCTTCTCTCCGTAGTTCGCTCTGGGAAAACAACCATGTTCGTTACAAGCAT
>CAZZYB010000023.1:0-13302 GCA_964658125.1 uncultured Acetobacteraceae bacterium
AATAATCGCCCGGGAAATGGCAGCGCCCGTGTGAGCTGTTCGGCGGTGGTAACGCTGATCCTGCGGGCGTCCAGCGCGAGACGCGCCGCGTCAAGCGCGCCCTGGTAGACCTTCACAATGTTCCCGTCGAGATCCAGCAGAAAGGAGGTCGGGAGCGCAAGATCACGTCGGCGATCGTAGAGATATCGGAAGATGATGTTGTAGATGCCGGCAACATCTTCAGTCGCGAAAAGGGCAGGGTAGGATATCCGCTCGTCGGCGACCATCTTCCGCGCGGCTGCTGTATCAGCGGGAGGGTCGATGTTGATCGCCACCACCTTCAAGCCGCTGGCGTTCAGGGCCACCTTGTGTTCCTGAAACTGTCGCAACTGCTCACGACACTTCGGCGCGGATGAGGCCCAAAAGTGCAGCAGCGTTGGGCTACCCAAAAAATCTTGGAGCCGCTTTGTTTTTCCGGCTGCATCGGGTAAATCAAACATAGGCGCCTGCAACGGCGAGATCAGCCACGTTTCTATATCGTCGGGCAAATGTTCCGTCGGGACCACAGACCGGGGGGTATTGGGCGTAGGCTCGGGATGGATTTGCGCGAACGGCTTAGCCGCAAAGGTTGTGATGCCTTCCTCGAGTAGAACTCGCTGATTTCGCTGTAGACCTTCAAAGCTTTGCATCAAGCCACTGGGCCAGCGAACCGTTGCCTTCACGGTGCCGAGAGTTTTGCCGAGCCCGAAACACATCTCCTTCGAGTGTTGCCCCAAAAAGCCAGTTCCTGCTTGCAAATAGCGTGTCTGAGTCAGGTTGCCACATTCCACGGTAACCGCTGCTCCAATGGCATCGCGATTGCTTTTATGTCCGCGTAAGCGCAGAACAACCGAGTCTCCAATCTCCTTCATCGCGTTGCGTAACACGCGGAGCTGGGGTGCGTTGCGGTTCTTGACGATTACCTCAAGCCGTCCGTCATGATCAATGTCGGCCAGCGCGAACGACCTTCCATCCTCGATGCAGTCCAATCCCAGCACCCCGGATGCCTCCGAAAAGTTGCCGTCTCCGTGGTTCACAAAGAACACATTCCGCTCAAGTGCATTCCATGAGTGGTCTGAGCGTACAAGCTCATTTATGGCGTTCCAACCGCGCTCGTACGCCAGCTTGGAGGTCCCGTCCTCGGGCGACTTCGCCACGACCTGCCGCCAAAAGAAGCCGGCAATGTCTGTCGGCTGGGGCCCGGAGATGTAGCCGTCCGTAACGTATAGATCTGCGAAACCGTCGTGGTCAAAGTCCCAGAAGTCAGCAGACCAGGACCATCGTCCCATCGCCACACCGGCTTTCTGTCCATCATTCGCGAACACTCCATCACCGTTATTTCGATACAGAGCATTTCCGCGCGCATGGCGCTGGTACAAGGCACGAATGGCGGGCTGCGCTGCTGGATGAAATTGCGCCTGCCCTGCGACCCTCTGTCCTGCTGCCTCCCACATGCTCGTTATGTAAATATCTGGATGACCATCGTTGTTCACGTCGGCCCAACATGCGCTCATTCCTGCACCCACGTCTTCGATGTGCGAATCCTTCGACGCAAAGGAGAATGTCCCATCCCCGTGGTTGCGATATAACTGCGAGGTGCCAAAGTCATTCGCAATCACCAGGTCGGGCAATTTTTTCTCGCCTGAATACCCCCAGGCGCATGCAAAACTATAGCGGTTGTTTTCGACGTTCATCCCCGCAGATGCTGTCTTCTCGACGAACCTTCCGCCACCTTCGTTGTGCATCAGGTAGTTGGGTGGCCCATTGCGAGCGTCATAGTACGGCACCGGATAGTGGTACTGCTCCAACCCCAGGTAGTACTGGTAAGTGCAAAAGTAAATATCCAATCGTCCATCGCCGTCGTAATCGGCGATCGCGGCGTGGGTGAAGGTTCCTTCGGGAGCCTTTGCGAACTCAAATGCGTCATGTTTTAGCTGGAATGTGCCATCACCCTGATTACGAAACAGCAATGGCCCGCTGCCACACACCACGATCAAGTCCTGAAGCCCGCGGTTATCAAGGTCGGCGAACAGCGCACAGGCGGTGTTGTCCAATACGCCGACACCCGCTTTCTCCGTCACGTCCTCAAACGTGCCATCGCCACGGTTACGATAAAGCCGGTTGGGCAATCCGGCTGGCTGGGAGACATAGAGATCGTCGAACCCATCGTTGTCATAATCACCGGCGGCCACGCCGTTGTTGCCATAGATGTCGATTCCGCACGCGCCATCCAGCACGGTGCGCCAATAGTCCACGCCGTGCAGCATCTGTGCGGCGTACGACTCAGTCCCACCCAGGACCTGCGCCGTCACATCCACGAAACCGATGCTTGGACCTATACAAGACCGCTCTCCACCGGCCTCCAGGCGATGGATTGACCACGCCCCCGAAGGCTTTTGTGAGAGGTTCATCTTCCAGGAGCCGACTCTTTCTTCGCGCTCTCCGCCAGCGCGCGAGCCAACCAGGTCAAACCTCACATGGACGTCCACTTGCAGCGGTTCTTCCGCTACTGTCTGGATATCGTAGATATCGAACTCCGTCACCTCGAGCTGTCTGAAGCCGTCCAGCCAGGAAGAAAGCTGTTTCAGAAATAGCTCGTGTGACAAGGCCCGGGGCAGCTCGAAATGCCGCTCGGTGACGGAAATCCCGAAGGACGAGCGCAGGACCTTGCTGGACCCGGGAACAAGCGACGCTGCAAAGTCTTCAGAAAGCATGGCGCGCAGACGAGAGGTGTCATGGACCTCCCTGCGGATCGACTCGCCCCAGCTCTGCAGCTGTTCGCCGATCTGGAACGCATATTTTTCAGTGATGTACTCATCCGCTCCGGGAGAGATCAATCGCAGAATGTCTGCAAGGATTGGCTGAGCCGGATAATGCGGTCGAAATCGAACATCGCCATTCGGAAACTCCGGTTTCGGGGATTGTGTTTCGTACGCCTCCGCTAGACTCGCTCCCCACAATGGCGCCGGGTGCAAGAGTAGCGATGCGGTACTGAGACTGAGACCGAGGCCCCTAAGCAGATCTCTGCGGGATAGTACCGGTTGATCTTTCTTGTCGATATACTCACCTCGCCATCGTCTGCTGGGCGCGCGAGGCGTCCGAAGAATAGCATATGCATACACCTGCTCTCCTCGTCTCGACCGTCGCATTGAAACGGGTTGATCTCAGGTTTCCGGCGAGTGGATGAGCAGGGGTGAGAATGCTCTTGCAGACGTTATGAAATTCATTGGGTTTGCCGTCTTCGAGTTCAATCGGCGGGAGACGGACGCGCTTCGTAAGTCGCGCGCTCCGTTGGATCGATTCGTGTCTCAACCTTTTGGTTGACATAAACGCGATGATGTAATACATTTGCTCTCGCACAACTGTAAGCGCTTACAAGGCGATCCAAATTATTTGGAATTTGCTCGTGAACGGAGCCGGTAAGGTGTCGCCACCTTAGTTGTCCATGACGTCGGGCTTGAAATAGAGAGGAAATTTCCAATGAGTCAAGGTCGCAATACATTCAAGAGCTTCACGATGAGCGCGCTTTCCGGATTTGCGTGTCTGGCTATACTCCTCGGTTCAACACATTTTGCCTCCGCGCAGGTCGACCAGGGGTCCATCTCGGGCGTCGTCACTGACTCTACCGGGGCTGTGGTGCCCAATGCCGCCGTTACCCTTCTTAACACGGACGTAGGACTATCCCTGAAGGGGAATAGTAACGGCCAGGGCGAGTTCACTTTCTCGCCAATCAGGATTGGCCATTATTCGCTCAGTGTTAGCGCACCTGGATTTTCCAATACTACGCAGGAGAATCTGGCACTTAGCGTGGCGCAGCATCTCGACGTCAACGTGAGTTTGAAGACTGGATCGTCCTCTGAGACCGTGGAGGTCACGACGGCACCGCCAGTGTTGCAATCGGAGGAGTCCTCGGTCGGGCAAGTCATCACGGAAAAGACCATCAACGACCTTCCGCTGAATGGAAGAAATTTTACCTTCCTGGCCCAGTTGGCGGCGGGTGTGCAATCCTCACAGGCCGATACCCGCGGTAACGCTGCATCCGGTGCGTTCTCTGCCAATGGACTGCGGCCCTCGCAGAACAATTACCTGCTGGACGGCATGGACAACAATTCCAACGCGGTCGACTTCCTGAACGGCACCAACTTCGCGGTCCTTCCGCCGCTCGATGCGATCTCGGAATTCAAGGTTCAGACCGCGGACTTTACGGCTGAGTTCGGCCGGTCCGCCGGTGCCGTACTGAATGCGACCACCAAGTCCGGTACCAACAGCTTGCACGGCGCCATCTGGGAGTTCTTCCGTAACGACAAGCTCGATGCCAAGGACTTCTTCGACACGAACAAGAGTGAACTTCGCCAGAACCAGTTCGGCGCCTCCGCTGGTGGTCGCATCATCAAAAATAAGCTTTTCTTCTTTGGAGATTACGAAGGCTTTCGTCGTGTTCAGGGAACGACCCAGGGCGGCAACGTGCCAACTCTGAACGAAGTCAACAGCAACTTCACCAATCTTACCGACCTGATTACCAAAGGTGGGGGTGCAACACAGACCGATGCACTTGGCCGGGTTGTGCCGCTCGGCACGGTGCAGGACCCCGCGACCACCCGCTATGTGGCCAGCGGTGCTATCGATCCCGTGTCAGGACTGGCAAATTCTTCCGGTACTTCGGGCTACGTCCGTGATCCTTTTGGCACCTGCCCCGCCTCCACACTCAACTTCAAGACGGCGACGTGCAGTAGCAGCCTGAACCAAATACCGTCAGGACGTCTTGATCCGGTTGCTCTCAAGCTTCTGTCTCTGTACCCGAAGCCGAACACGACCGGGGCGAACAACTATGTTGTCAGTCCTGGTATCTACGAGCATAAGAACGCCTTCGATGTTCGTGTCGATGAAAACATCACGGATGCGGACCAAGCTTTCGCGCGGTTCAGCTACCAGGACGATCCGCAATTCATCCCGGGTATCTTTGGCGGCATCGCCGACGGTGGCGGGTTCCAGCAAGGTCTGCAGACCTTCAAGTCCAGCCAGTCTGTGCTCGGATATACACACATCTTCACGCCCTCGACGGTGAACGTGTTTCACATTGGCTTCAACCATCTACACACCACTCGTTTCGGGCCGGATGGTACTGTGAGCGGTATCCCGGCGCAGTATGGCATCCAGGGCATCCCGCAATTCGCTGAGAATGGTGGTCTTCCCTCCATCGGGATCGGTGGCCTGCAGACGCTTGGCAGCAACGCGTTCCTTCCGTCTGACGAGACCAGCCAGACATTACAGATAGCGGATGACTTCACCAAAATCTACAAGAGCCATAGTTTCAAGGCCGGTATCGAGTCGCAGCAGGTAAAGTTCTCGACGCTGCAGCCTGGTTTCTCGCGTGGCAATTTCGACTACAACGGCAACTATACGGACATTCCGACCAAGAATAACGGCGGTACGGGTCTTGCCCAGTTCCTTATCCTTCCCGCGGCTTCAACTGTTCCTAACGGTCTAAGCTACTCGGGTGGCGCGGACTCTATCAACGCTTCGAACGTCAACAAGACCTACGACTATCGTCGATACCTCGCCGGATACATTCAGGATGATTGGAAGGTCACCAAGAACTTAGTCCTGAACCTGGGCGTCCGTTGGGATTATTTTTCACCTATCCGGGAGACCAATGGTGGTCAGGCTAACTTCGTTCCCGGCGGTCCGCCGAATGGCGTGCCTACTTTCCTGATCCCGGCCAGTGGCAAGGACGACCGCACGCTGTCCACCAGCTTCACTACATTGCTCGCCAAGGACGGCATCAAGCTACAACAGACTGACCAATACGGTCAGGGTCTAACCCAGGTGCAGAAGAACAACTTTGCTCCCCGCGTTGGCTTCGCCTACCAAATCAATAACAAATGGGTCGCGCGCGGTGGCTTCGGCATCGCCTACAACGCCTTTGAAAACCAGGGATATGGACCCAATATCGGCGAAAACTATCCCTTCGTCTTCAATTTCTCTTACTCCGGCCAGACCAATGGCGGCAACAACGGCCAACAGGGGGTTTCGCCTATCAGCTATAACACCCCGTGGGCTGGCTGCGCGACTGCCGGGCCTGGCAGCACCGCCACAATCGGCGCAGGTCTCTCTTGCGTTGCGTTCACTCCTTCAGCCGTGAACGCTGCAGGTCTGGGTCTGGAAGGATTGCAATTCGACTACCAGACGCCTCGCACCTACAGCGCCAACCTGACGACGCAGTATTCCATTACGCGTACACTCTCGTTTCAGGCTGCGTATGTCTTCACCCGCGGTCAGAACCTGCAGGCAGGCGTTGGCAGTAACAACGTGACCGCCCTTCTGCCGCAGGGCGCCAACACAGCGAACACAGCGTCCCCGGGAGCGGGCGGTACCATTCCATTCCCGGACTTTTCTTCTGGCGCCAGTTATCAGTCCACCGTCGGCACCAGCAACTACAACGGACTGCAGACCAAGCTTGAAAAACTACCCAGCCATGGTTTGTCTTTCCTGCTGACGTATACCTACTCCAAGGCCCTCTCGGACGCTCTTGATCTTCTCAACGGCGGCAGCCTCGGTGGCTTCCGTGCACCTGCAGTGCCGGGCCTTGGACCCATGTTCGACTACGGCCCAGCAGACTTTGACATCCGTCAGGTTGCTCACATAAGCGGCACGTATGAGCTGCCCTTCGGCCACAATAAGCAGTTCATGGGCGATGTCGGCAAGGGGGCCGACTACATCGTGGGTGGTTGGTCGTTGAACACGATCGTCGTCCTCCAGGGCGGTCAGCCTATCACGATCGGCTGTCCCACAGGGACGACGTCTGGAACCGGGTGCAACGCCGTCCGGGTTCCGGGTCAAGACCCGAAGCTTGGCATCACTCTCACTCCAGCCGGAGTTCGCTGGTTCAACAATCCGGCAGCGTTCGCTCAACCCTGCGCTCTCGGTGTAAACGGGCCGATTCCGAACTCTCCGGCCGGCTGCGTTCCGCGCTCGGGTAGCGGAGTTCTTGGTGACGGGCAGGGAACGACCGTAGGGCCGGGCTTCCATCGCTTTGACCTATCGCTCTTCAAGGACTTGAAGTTCACCGATCGATACCGCTTGCAGTTCCGTTCGGAGTTCTTCAACATCCTCAACCATCCCAACTTCAATGCTCCTGGTTTTGGAGGCAACGGTGTGGTCTCCATTTCCAACTCCACCAACTTCAACAACCCAAACTTTGGTCTGATCGGCTCCACGCGTGACAATCCGGGTGATCAACGCCAAATCCAGCTTGCATTGAAGTTGTATTACTAGCTCTACCGCTCGGTCCCCAGAAAGGCCGCCGACAAGGCACCTTTCTGGGGTTTATTGTTTCTACAGGAAGTTTCTCCGGGCTTGAAGGAGCGGGACAGGTTTGAGGAAGGATCAGCGGCAATCTATCGGCCTCATTGCCACGTTTCTTGCGGGGATTGCGGTTGCCATCACCCCACAATGCCTGGCCCAAGGAAGTGCCAGTGGGACGCCCGATCAGCAATTTGAGTCTGCCGTAGCGGCTTACGAGTCGCATCATTACGATCAGGCAGCCGCCCAGTTAGAGGCTCTCGTTAAGAGGATTCCAGACAACTTTGAGGTGGAGGAACTCCTCGGGCTCGACTACGCCGCCATGTCACAGGATGCAAGGGGTGTTCAGCATCTTCAGGCTGCAGTACGCCTTCAGCCGGGATCCGCTCCTTTTCGTACAAACCTTGCTGCCTGTCTCAACCGCCTTGGCAAGCTGACTGCAGCAGAAGAGGAGTTTCAAAGGGTGTTGCAACTGGCACCGAACGACTACACCGCCAACCACAACCTCGGCGAGTTTTATATCCAGCGAGGGAAACTCAGCACTGCGCGCCCGTTTCTACAGCATGCGCAGCAGATCAACCCGGACGCTTATGATAACGGCTACGATCTTGCAACTACCTATCTTCTCCTCAAGCAATACTCTGCCGCGCGTCAGCTCGTGCAGTCCCTCTTGTTGCGGCAAAACTCGGGGGAACTTCACAACCTCCTCGGCCAGATCGACGAGAAGGAGGGTCAGTTCGTCTCGGCGGCCAACGAGTTTGAGTCTGCGGCCCATCTGGATCCGAGTGAGTCGAACCTCTTCGACTGGGGCACCGAACTCATGCTGCATCGGACGTATGAGCCAGCGATTGATGTGTTCCGGACTGCGACGGAGCGATACCCGACCGCTGCCCGGGAGTTCATAGGGCTTGGCATGGCGCTCTATGCTCGTGGCCTCTACGAAGGTGCTGTCAAGGCACTCTTACAGGCCGCCGATATCGACCCAACCGATGCTCGCTGTTATCTCTTTCTCTCGCGCGCGTACGATAGCTCTCCACTGCAGGCAGATGAAGTAGGTCGCCGCTTTCAACAATACGCACAGCAACAACCCGGGAACGCTCTTGCTCAGTTCTATTACGCCATGAGCGTGTGGAAGGGACAGCGATTCGGAGGTTCCAGCGTTGACTTTCCTTTTATCGAAAGCCTCTTAAAGAAATCAATCGCACTCGACAACACTCTCGCGCAGGCTCACTTTCAGCTTGGCAATCTTTACGCAGACCAGCACCAATACGAACGATCTCTGCCTGAGTATCTCCGGGTTCTTCAGCTGGACCCTAATCTGGCCGAAGCGCACTACCGGCTTGGCACCGACTATACTCATCTCGGCCAGAAAGATCGCGCGCAGGCTGAATACAGCGTCTACCAGAAGCTTCGTTCCGAGCATCTCGCTGAGGTAGAACGAGAGCGCGCTGAAGTCCAGCAGTTCGTATATTCTTCGAAATCTTCAACGCAGCAGCCAGTTCCACCGCAGTGACTGTTGGGAAGGGCACCACAATGCGGTACGGATCAACCAACAAAGACGACGGGAAGCTACCCTGGCATGCTTCCATTTCTCCCCAAGCAGCTGCTCGCCATCTTGGCATCACACGCCGAGACTTCCTCCGCGAGGCTACGGGAATTGCTCTGGGCGCGGGCCTCGCAGGGGCAAGCCCCTTTGTCCACGCCGCCGGCGCGGTCAAAAAGCGTAAGGTCGTAGTCGTCACATTTGGCGGGGGAGCGCGCGATCAGGAAACCTTCGCTCCGCAGGGACAGGTCAACATCCCGCACATGATGCGTGAGCTGATCCCGCAATCCAGTTTTTTCACGCAAGTTACAAATCAGGGCATCCTCGGTCATTACGTCGCCACGGCAAGCCTGGCTACAGGCGTTTATGAGACCCTGAACAACTTCTCGGCCGTCC
This sequence comes from uncultured Acetobacteraceae bacterium, assembly GCA_964658125.1. GTDB lineage: Bacteria > Acidobacteriota > Terriglobia > Terriglobales > Acidobacteriaceae > Granulicella. The sequence continues at coordinate 9,260 of CAZZYB010000023.1, forward strand.
CGCCTGATCATCCCACTATCTTTGAATACTTTCGGAAAGACCTTGCTCGTCCCGCGTCAGACGCCTGGGTCGTGGCGCCCAGTAACGGATTCAACCGCATCGGCGAAAGCGAAGTTCGTGGCTTTGGTCCCGGCTTTGGCGCGCGTGTTGTGCTGCCTAAGCACCTGCTCAGTGCAGCCAGCGCAGGTTCCAGGACTGACTATAACCACCTCCTGCACGACAACTACGAAACACCGCTTTACGTTCCGCAACTCGCCGGTGGAGACTTTGAACTGGAGCAGCTGGAACGCGTACTCAAACTGTCTGTGGAGGACTTTACCGCACATGCCAGCACCCTCTCCAGCCCGGATGAACTCTCGTTGTACATAGCCCGAAGGCTCATGCGGGAGCAGTCACCCAGCCTCCTCTGGATCACGATGCATGATATTGACGTCGCCCACTCCGGCGCATTTTCACTGTATATCGACGCGATCCGCCGCACCGATCGCCTTTGCGCCGAACTCTGGTCAGCCATCCAGCAGGAACCAGAGTACGCCGGCAACACGACGCTTCTTATCCTTCCCGACTTTGGCCGCGATGCGGACGAAGACTCCGGAGGTAACGGTTTCCAGCACCATCGCACCGGCGATCCCGCATCGCGCACCACATGGATGATGGCCCTCGGCGCCGGGGTTCGCCCTGGCGTTGTCTACGACAGGCCACTGCAATCCATCGACATCGTTCCCAGCATCGGCGCCATGATGGGCTTCAGGGCACAGCTATCGCAGGGATCGCTTATCAAGGAGCTACTCTAGCTATGCTCCCCAGCGCTCTTACGAACGCCTCCTTCACGTCGTACCCTCCTCTGGCGCGAAAAGTTGCGGTCGAACATCTGGTTCTGTTGCAGCAACTCCCCATCGCCTTCCTTCCGTCTCTCCTCCGCGAACTCATCGTCTATGACGATCGATTTCCAGCGGAGCGGCTGTCAATCGACTCCGAACTCGCCTATCTGGCCTCATTAGCGCCATCGCAATTGGATGCCACTTTCCACCCCTTCGCACAGCTGCGCATCTCCGCATCCCTCATTGCCAGTGATTGGGTCAACCACCCTGCTCAGTTCGTAGAGCAGGAGTCTGCGCACCTCTGGTCTACGCACCAACTGGACGCCTTCCGCCTCGCCGCTACGCACTATGGAGACACGCTGAGTGCGGCGACCAAAGCCGCACCCCTTCCGGTTCCAAGGCTCGGAATCGCCGTGATCGGTGAGCGCGCGACGGTTCCGTCAGAGCCTCTCTTCCGCAACCTGCGTCCACATGGCACGCTATTCACGAAGGTGAATCCAGAAAACGGGCTCGAACACATTCTCTCCGTGGTCGAAAGCCGTGCCGCGAAGTATCCCGCGCCTTACACACATTGGTATATCGATGGGGGGCAGCCCGTTCGCGCAATGCGATCTGTTACGACCATCGGCTACCTTGCGCTGGAACCTCTTCGCGCCCGACTTCTCAGGTTCATTGAGGCTCAGGTTGCTCATCCTGGCATGGGCCCGGAAGAATTGCGCACCAAACTGGCGCTGCTCACGCCCGCTGACCTCGGCATCCATAACGCGGGAGATCCGCTTCTCGAGCGCTTCCAGCTTAGCCTGTTCACGGAAGGCTCAGGCACCCAGATCTTCGCTACAACGTTCGCGCAGTGGGCCACCCGCGAAGCTTTGCGACGAGCCGAGCCTCATACGCTGCTCGTCAGGTACGCTCCACGTCAACGACAGAGGCCTATGAACGAGCTTCTGTCTTCCACAGACGTACACGTTGAACTCGACCCTGCGGGCTCTCTTGTCGATGGAGATATGGCTGCCTGGTATCACTGGCTTAATCAGCAGCGCCTGTCCGGCGCGGACCATTCGATCTTCGTGGTCTGGTTCGAGACACAGCAGCAGGCCCTGGTCATCGCGCCGTCCCTTCCGCGCGGCGTTGAGTCGGATTCGGCGAGAGACCTTGAAGGACTTCTGGCTCTCGCATTCGAGGCCTAAGCCTACTGAGTATCAGGAAGGCTTTATGGTCTACAAACGGACTTAGCGCTAAGAAGATCTGAGGCGAATGTAACGCTTTACATTCGCTCAACTTTAGCGTCTATTGGTGAGTGCGTTCAGGGGCTCACAGGAAAGAACCTCCAGCAGTCGGGAGCCGACGCATTCATCGGAGACACCATGCAACGTCGCGAATTCCTGAAGTTCACCGCTACAGCCGCCGCCGCCTCAGCCGTGCGTTCCGCCTCAGTTTTCGCTGCTGAACCGCCATCGCAAGGTCGCTCCGTTATCGCGATCAATCGCAACTGGCGCTACCATCCCGCCAAGGTAGAAGGGGCGCATCTTGCGTCTTTCAACGATGCCTCCTTCGAATCCGTCGTCATTCCTCACACTAATGTCTCGCTCCCGTGGCACAGCTTCGACGACAAGGACTACGAGTTCATCTCCACGTACCGGCGCCGCTTTCGTTATCCTGAGGCTGCACGCGGCAAACGCGTCTTCGTCGATTTTGAAGGCGTGATGACTGCCTCAACTGTGTGGATCAACGGCGTCCCGCTTGGCGAGTACAGAGGCGGCTTCACGCCCTTCTCTTTCGAACTCACCGACCACCTCCACGCGGACGCTGAAAACGTACTCACTGTCCAGGTAGACTCCACAGAGCGTGCGGACGTACCACCGTTCGGCCACGAAATCGATTACCTCACGTTCGGCGGAATCTATCGTGAGGTCGCCCTTCGCATCGTCTCTCCCACGTACATCGACAACATTCACGCTCATCCAAAAGAAGTTCTGACGCCGGGTCCGTCGCTCGATGTCGATGTCTTCCTCGCGGGTAAACCTGCTGCCAACCTGACCATCGAAGTCGAACTTTGGGACGGCGACAAGGTCATCGGTAAGGCCAGCAGCAGCGGGAGGCTCAGCAGTGAGCCTGACCCCAACGCCGGGATGGACACCGACACAGTCGCCCCCGCCAATGCCAGTACGCAGACCACGCAGGACCCCGCCAGGCACACCCTCACTGTCACTGGCCTTTCCGGGGTGAAGCTCTGGGATATTCAGAATCCGCACCTCTACAACGTCAGAGTCAAATTGTTCAGCAATGGCGTCCTTATCGATCATGACGCCCGGACCATCGGTTTCCGTGAAGCAGTTTTCACCCCCGCTGGTTTTTCGCTTAATGGCAAGATCATCAAGCTTCGCGGTCTCGATCGCCATCAGACCTTCCCTTTCGTCGGTCAGGCGATGCCCGCTCGCGTGCAGCGTAAAGACGCGGACATCCTTCGCAAAGGCCTGCACTGCAATATTGTGCGCACCTCGCATTACCCGCAATCCCGCCATTTTTTAGATCGCTGCGACGAGATTGGTTTGCTTGTCCTGGAAGAAATTCCGGGCTGGCAGCATATCGGCCCTGAGCCGTGGAAGAAAGTCTCGATCGACAACGTCGGCCGCATGATTCGCCGCGACTGGAATCATCCGTCAGTCATCCTGTGGGGCGTCCGTATCAATGAGTCAGGCGACGACCACAGTTTTTATACTCGCACCAACGCCTTTGCGCATGCGCTCGATGGGAGCCGCCAGACTGGCGGCATCCGGTACCTCTACGACAGCGAACTCCTCGAAGACGTCATGACTATGAATGACTTCGGCTTCCCGCTGCGCAAGCCGAACCACCCTCTCTACCTGAACACAGAGTTCGTGGGGCACACGTTTCCAACCAAGACAACGGACGATGACGAGCGACAGCGCGAGCACACGCTCCGTCATGCGGCTATCCATAACCAACTCGCCTCCGACCCGCAATATGCCGGTGGAATCGGTTGGTGCGCGTTCGACTACAACACCCACGCCAACTTCGGCGCAGGCGATCGTATCTGCTACCACGGCGTCACGGACATCTTCCGCGAAAATAAACCAGCCGCTGGCTTTTACAAATCGCAGTGCGACCCCGCGGAAGAGGTCGTCCTCGAACCGGCATTCCACTGGGCCAATAGCGATGAATCAACCTACTTCTCCAAGGCTGTAGTCTGCTCCAACTGCG
>CAZZYB010000023.1:13312-18843 GCA_964658125.1 uncultured Acetobacteraceae bacterium
CGACTCTAATCCCTGGAAACTCATCGCGGAACTCGACCCCGATCGAGCGGAATTCAAATACCTCACCTACCCGCCGTTCGTTTTGGAAACCAAGAACATCGACCGCAAAGCATTCGACATCGCGTGGGGGGACTTGCGAATCGATGGCTTTACCAAGGGCCAGCGGGTTATATCCAAAACGCTTTCTGGTCGTGGCGTGGACCGCAAGTTCGCTGTTCTCCCCGACGACCTCACCCTAATTGCCGACGGTGCCGACACAACCCGCATTGTGCTGCGTGTCACCGACGAGTTCGGCGCCATCCGCACCTATGCCGACGCTTCCATCGCCTTGACCCTGGAAGGGCCCGCGCAGCTCATCGGCGACAACCCCTTCGTGCTGGTTGGTGGCACCGGCGCAGTTTGGCTTCGAGCCGGCGAAACCGCAGGCAGTGTTCGCCTGACCGCCAAACACCCGCGGCTCGGGGCCCAGACGATCACCTTAAAACTCACCCCTGCTCCTAAGGAGCTTGTCTAGGCGCCGCCGCATTGGATTTTCGCGAACGTCCAGCGACGGCGTGGTACTCAACGTCACGAATATAGGCTCAGGGAGCACGGCTCCCTTATGCAGCGCAACCTCAGCTACTGCGCGTCGAAACGGAACGCCGCAGCCTGCAGGTCTCCTCTCAATTCAACATCAACGCCATGCGACATCCAATATCGCCCACTGGCTGCGGTCGGTGTGCCCTGGCGCAGAGCGCCGGCAATGGGCGTTACCTTGTAGATAGCCTCTTCGTCCAGGCCCTTCAGAAACACACGAGGGTACGGATACCCCATCGTGCTTGAATGCAGAAACGCAAACAGTGCGGCTTGCTTCGTGTCGGTCGAAACGGACTCCGTCACAGACTGTTCGCTCGCTCCTCCAGGAGAAATCAGCCGGTACAGGGAACCGTGCTGTACCGTTTCGCGGATTGTCTTGTAGTAGGCGATCAATTCCTTCGCCGTGGCAAAATCCGAAGCGGTCCATTTGTTCAGGTTCGCCCCCACTCCGAGTCCTCCCTGCATAGACGACAGGAAACGGTAGGCTACCGTCGTGGAGCGGTTATTGGCCCAACTCGGCGAATCCGTCACCCACGCCATCATCACGCCCGGTGTGTACGCATACGTAAACCCATTCTGAATGCTCAGGCGGTCGAATGGGTCTGTGTTGTCGGACGGCCAAACTTCGTCCGTGTGTCCAAGTATTCCGAGGTCAACACGACCACCGCCTCCCGAGCAGGATTCGATCTCCACATTCGGATATTTCTTCCGCAGGTCCGCCAGAATCGAATACAGATTGCGTGTGTATTCGACGTAGACTTGCTTCTGCTCATCCGGCGCCACTGCGGGCCATCCCGGCTCACTCCAATTACGGTTGTAATCCCACTTTAGAAACGCGATCTCGTTGTGCGCCAGAATGTCATCGAGGAATGCGTAAACGTAATCCCGAACATCCTTGCGGGCCAGGTTGAGAACCAGTTGGTTGCGTTGCTCGGTCCGAGGCCTTCCCGGGAAGTTCAACACCCAATCCGGATGCTTCCTGTAGAGATCACTGTCCGGGTTTACCATCTCGGGCTCGACCCATAATCCAAAGTCCATGCCCAGCGAATGCACATGGTCAATGAGCGGCTTCAGCCCTTGCGGAAACTTATCCTTGTTCACGTACCAGTCGCCCAGGCCGGCGTGGTCATCTTTGCGCTGGCCGAACCAGCCGTCGTCCATGACGAACCGTTCTACACCGAGAGACGCAGCCTTGTCCGCCAGCGCGAACTGTCCCGGCATATCCACATGGAATTCAGTAGCCTCCCAGCTGTTGTAGATCACCGGTCGCAGTTTTGGCTTGGGAGCCTGGGGCAGAATCTTGGTGAGCTCGAACCGGTGAAGAATCCGCGAAGCCTCGCCGATGCCCGCATGGCTGTAGCCGCCATAAAATACGGGGGTCTTCAACTCGGCGCCCGGCAAAAGCTTATAGCCAAAATCAAATGGGTTGAATCCCCCGGTTACGCGGATTTGTTGTAACTGGTCCTGCTCGACCGTGATCCGCCAGGAACCGCTCCACGCGAGCGCGCCAAACCAGACGTCCCCACTTTCTTCATCCGGGTGGTCACCACGCTCGATCGCAAACCACGGATTGTTCTGGTGGCCGGTGGACCCGCGCTTGCTCTGCAACACCACTTCACCAGGGAGCACAGCCTGCTTCTGCAGATGCCACTCGCCGGCCCACCTTCCCGTCAGATAACGCAAGGAGTAGTCGGTTCCTTGAGGCAAATTCCACGTCGCCGCTGCCGCTGCCTCAATCAGGATTGGCTTGGCGGTCTTATTCTCAATCACTGCTGATCGACCCACAATTCCCGTCGCCGGATCAATCGTGTACTGTAGCTCCACTTCGATTGCCCGCTCCAGATCCTTGACTGTGACGGTAAGCGTATCTCCGGCGATCCTGTGGGTTAGGTAGTGGAGCACCAGGTCTCGGTTACCATCTGGGAAACTGACCTTGAGTGCTGGTTCTATATAAAGCCCTCCGCCCCAACCCGCAAACTCGTTGGGCGTCGTGTTCGCTGTGCTGTCAAACGACGCAGCCTCCGGCAATTTCCTCGCCGCCGCAAACCCATCCTGCAGACTCACTGCGCGGCCCCAGTACACCGGCTGCAGCTCGTTGGCATCGTTCACGCCGAACGCGTATGTCACGCCGCCTCCATCCAGCCGAAACACTTTTGTTTCGGAGTTATAACGGATTGCAGCCGTGGTCTGTGAAAGCGCTTTCATAGGAGTCGCGATAACGACTGCAACGCCTAACGCGTGAATCAGCTGCTTTGTCATTCCGGTCATGGTTCTCCATCTTTCCTGGCATGTCTTGACTGCAATGTTTCGCTGGTGCAGGGAAGTAGCTCATAGCTTCTTGAGTCAAATGAAATTCACTGCTTTGCCAAGATACGTGAACGCCTCTTTTTCTCTGCGAGGGCCGCCTTTATCGGTACCTTCGTCACTGGCTTCGATCGCTTTACCGGTCCAGTAGAACCCCTCACCACCAACGTAGGTTTGACCAGGAAGTCAGTTCCCGTCACGGGCTTCTCCCCATCGGATGTGATCGCATTCCACAGCGCCCGAAACGCCGCTGTTGCGATGTCCGCGCGTGGCAGACTTACCGTGGACAGCGGGGGCGTCGTAAAGGCACTCAGAAGGATGTCGTCGTAGCCAATAACCGAGATATCTTCGGGCACTCGCAATCCAGCCTCGGCGATGGCACCCATGGCCCCCATCGCGGTCAAATCGTTCGACGCCATCACCGCTGTCGGCCTAACGCCTGACGCTAGAATCCTGGCCATCGCATTATGTCCGCCGTCCACTTTGTGGTTGCCCTCGGCCATCAACCTTGGATCACTGTCGAGATGGTCATGGACCGCGCTCTCAACAAAAGCCTTGTAGCGCATCTGTGCCGATTGCAACCATAGTGGGCCGCTGATAAACGCGATCCGTGTGTGCCCCAGTTTGATCAGATGTTCAACTGCTTCATCAATACCAGCGGAGTAATCGATCTGCACCCGGCTAACCCCTGGCCCGGCTGTTGCAGAATCTAGAAATACCAGTGGTATTTCCCTTCGACTGATGTCCTTCACTAGACTGTCGTCCATTTCGGACGTCATGATCGCAACGCCGTCTACGCGGCGCTCCAGCATGCGCTGCACACAGATCTGCGTGCGCTCCGGGTCATAGTTTGTGTTTCCGATCAACACGTCTTGCCGGTGCGACACAGCTATATCTTCAAACGCCTTGACCAGCTCGGGAAAGAAGGGGTTCGTAAGGTCAGAGATGATCAACCCCAACAGGTTGCTGCGCCCCGAACCCAGCGCCCGGGCATTCGTATCGGGGTAAAAGTTCAAGGCCTTGATCGCGCTCTGCACCCGCTCTGCTGTTAGCGGACTCACCTGCGCGGCGCCGTTAATCACCCGGGATACCGTAGCGGTGGACACTTTCGCATGATCGGCAACTGCCTTGATGGTCATTGCATTCTCTTCGGCCTAAAACCGCAGAAACCGCTCAGTGCGTCGGGTTAACGCTTACATGAAAAAGTGTAACATCGTCGCGTGAACCGAACGCACGCTAATCGAAGACCATTGGCGCGGCTGGTTTCAACTGCACAGCCGGCGCCTCACACACAGCACACGCATATCCCATTGAGAGCCTATGCGCGGATCGCTCCGGGATCATGGTTGATTCACGCGACATCATCCAAGCACGCGAGAAGATGAACCTGTTGACCTGGGATCAGGTACCTGCCGAGCGCAGGAGGTGCTGGCCGGAAGATCATCCACGAAGCGAGAGCGGAGAGATGCCAGTTGCGCTATTACGTTATTCGCTTCTAGCGATCATTCCAGACAATTTGATTGACTATGCGGTTTTGCGTCCTCTACGATTCGACCGGTCACCACAATTGGATCCAGCTTATTTGTAGCGTTCCAGCAGCAAAATCGAATCGGTATCAGGGAAGAAGGGTTACTACTTCATGGATCAGCTTCGCAGGGATCTTATCAAGCTTTGGGGAGGCGGCCTGGCTGCAACCTCGCTCACGGTGGTGGGTGCAAGCGCTGCACATGCGCAGCCGGCGATTGCTGTTCCTCGCGGGCAGGAGCAGAACTCGTTCAATGTAAGGACTTATGGAGCGACCGGAGACGGAAGGACCATCGATACTGGGGCGATCAACAAGGCAATCGACGCCGCCAACGCTGTTGGAGGCGGCACAGTCCATTTCCCATCGGGAGTGTATGCGTCCTATTCCATCCATCTAAAGAGCAACGTCATTCTCTATCTGGAGCAGGGATGTACGATCCTGGCGGCGGAGACCCCTGCTGGTGGAGTATCGAGTGGGGCATACGATCCCGCAGAATCCAATGAGCCGTGGGAAAAGTATCAGGAGTACGGTCACAATCATTACCACAACAGTTTGATCTGGGGCGAGAACATCAGCAATTTCGGGATCGTGGGTCCCGGCTTGATCTGGGGCAAGGGGCTTAGCAACGGCCGCAAGGACTTACCGCTGGCGGAGACCCCAGGGGTGGGCAATAAATCCATCGCCATTCGAAATGCGCACAACGGTATATTGCGCGATTTTTCGATTCTGAAAGGCGGGCACTTCGCTGTTCTTGTGACCGGCGTCGACAATCTGACCATCGACAACCTGAAGATCGATACGGACCGCGACGGAATGGACATTATCTGCTGCCGCAACGTCCGCGTCACAAACTGCAGTGTGAATTCCCCCTGGGACGATGCGATTTGTCCGAAGAGTCAATTTATCCTTGGATATCTGCGATCGACTGAGAATCTCACAATTTCGAATTGTTATGTGACGGGCTCGTATGAGCTGGGGTCGATGCTTGACGGCACCTGGAAGAGACTTCCTGCGGATACGAAGATTGCTCGTTTCGGCCGGATCAAGTGCGGAACCGAGTCCAATGCGGGCTTCAAGAACATCACCATCTCCAACTGCGTCTTCGACGGATCGGGCGGATTTGCCC
>CAZZYB010000024.1:0-18743 GCA_964658125.1 uncultured Acetobacteraceae bacterium
ATGCGTTGATTGTGAAGCCGACGCTGCACTTCTCGGCCTTCGCGGGCGGCGTGGGCCTTGGCTACGAGGAGCAGCGCGGCGGCCGCGCGGGGGCTGGCGCCGAGCGAGATGGCGGGCCAGTCGCGGGAGCGGCGGACTACGGCGAGGATGTAGTCGAACATCGCCGGCTCTACGCGGACGGCGCGGACTTCGTGGCGGGCGCGGTTGAGGAGGTCCGGCGGGACTTGCTGGATGGGGGCGTCGGCTACGCTGGAGGCTTCGGTGGCGGCGTGGTGGCGTTCGAGGACGGTGCGCTCGTCGGCCAGTTCGGGATAGGGGACACGGATTTTGAGGAGGAAGCGGTCTAGCTGGGCTTCTGGGAGGGGGTAGGTGCCTTCGAATTCGAGGGGGTTCTGCGTCGCGAAAACGGTGAAGTAGTCGTCGAGTTTGTGGCCTTCTCCGTCCATGGTGACCTGGCGCTCTTCCATGCATTCGAGCAGCGCGGCCTGGGTGCGCGGGGGCATGCGGTTGATCTCGTCGGCGAGCAGGAACTGGGTGAAGACGGGGCCCTTGTGGAGCGAAAATTCGCTGGTTTTGGGGGAAAAGACGTTGGTGCCGAGGAGGTCGGCTGGCATCATGTCGGGCGTGCCCTGGGCGCGTTTGAAGTCGAGGCCGAGGAAGCGGGAGAGCGTTTTGACGGCGAGGGTTTTCGCTACTCCGGGGACGCCTTCGACCAGGGCGTGGCCGCCGCAGAGCAGCGTGATGAGGGCCTGGGCGATGGCTTCGTTCTGGCCGGCGATGACGCGGCCGATCTCCTGCTCGCCGAGGGCGAAAAGTTCGAGAGCGGCGGAAACGGGGGAGGTTTCGGGTGCGGGGTGGAGCTCTTCGTTCAAGGGTTACTCCTTTGCGGCGGAGACTAGCTCCGCGTCATGCTGGTCGGATGGTGGCGAGGTGATTATCTCGCGAGTGGGGTGGGGGGAGAGGATGGCGTGGAGGCGGTCGTAATCTTCGTCGAGCGCCTGGACTAGCTTGAGGGCGCTGTTGGGGGTGACGCGGGTGCTCTCGGATTCGGCGGCGTCGGCGAGGTGTTTCTGTAGGCCGGTCCAGTCTCCGCTGAAGCGCTCGTGGAGTGCTTCAGCGATGGCGGCCGGGCCTTCGTCGAGGGTGTGGCGGGGGACGCCGCAGTCGGTGTTCAAGAAGCGCAGCAGGCGGCGGCGGGCCATGCTGGTGGCGGCGTTGGTGGCTCCGGCGCGCTGGTAGAGGTGGCCCATGGATTCCGCAAACTCTACCGGCGAGGTGCGGGGGACGGTCGCGGGCATGCGGATGGGGCCGTTGCGGCGGCTGAAGCTCAGAATCAGCAGCAGCGCGACGAGGCCGAGCTGGACGCCGAGCCAGGTGAGCGGCAGCCCCTTGGCCTTGTCCCACAATCCGATCGCCGGGCCGTGAACGAACTCGTCGAAGAGCACCGTGCGCCCGGGAGCCCCGACGGTGGCGAGCAGCAGGCGAAGGCTGGCATCGTCTTTGAGGCCGGCGTTGGAGAGCGGCATCGACGAGCTCCACCAAATGGCCTCGCCCTTGCCAACGGCATAGTGGACGACGACGGCGTCGTTGCCGCAGCGCTGGTCTATATGCAAAGACATACCTAGCTTTGAAGCCTTCTCGTCCCACGCGCCTTCGTCGAGAGTGGAGATCTGCCCAGCCTGCGCGAAGGGGCCCTGGCCTTGCGGAACGCTCTCGCAGGCGCGGGACTGGAGCTTGTCCTGGACCCAGCCGGGAGGGACGGTTTTGCCGTTGGGGAGGAGGGTGGCGCCGCCGGTGTCGAGGACGCGGCCGCCGCGCTCGAGGAAGTGCTGGATGGCGGTTTCGGTGAGCTTCTGGCGGTTGGGATCGACGACGCCGTCAGCCATGATGAGCGTGGTCGAGGGGGCGTCGACGCGGTCCAGCTCTTCTTCAGGCGAGTCCCAGCGTTCCACCTTGTAGCCGAGTTGCGGGAGGAGCAGGAAGGCGGCTTTCGCGCCTGCCGAACCGGCGTTGGTGACGGTGGGGCGGGGGTCGTTGTCTTCGCGATTGGGGGCGAGGATGGCGACGAGGGTCACCAGCAGGAACGCTGCACCAGCGAGCCACAATAGCAGGCGCTTGTCGGTGTTCATGCGGCTCCTTCGGGGGCGGAGGAGTTGTCGCGGAGGTCTTCGTAAAGGGAGCGGGCGCGGGCGTAGTCGGTGGGTGCGGCCTCGCGGAGGCCGTACCAGAGGCGCTCGAAGATTTGCGTCAGGCCGCGCAGGGCGCGCTGTTGGGGTGAGCCGGGCTTGAGCAGGCGGACGTACTCGCGTGGGGTGCGGGCGGGGTTGTGGCGCCAGGCGCGGCGGCCTTCGAGCATCACGATGGTGGCCCAGTAGAGGCAGTGGACGGCGTCGCGCCAGTTACCCGCGCGGGCGGAGGTTTCGGCGTCGGCGGCCCAGTCGGTGGAGTCGCGCTTCCAGGCGAGGTCGGCGGCGCGGGCATTGAACTCTACGGCGAGGCGCTGGCGCTGAAGGCTCTTCGAGATGAAGACGATGAGGGCCGTGAGCGCGGCGCCGAAGATGACGACTTCGATGAGGCGGCCGAGCCAGGGGCCGGCGGCGCCGAGAACGCCGAGGCCTCCAAAAAATAGGGCCATCCAACGGCCGATGCGGGCGCGGACGCGGTCGAGCCAGGACTGCTCGTGGACGATGGCGAACTCGTCGGTGGAGAGGATGGCGTTGGCTTTGCTGCGGGCGTCGGCGAGCGGCGGGAGGGGTTGCGAGCTTTCGCGCTGCATGTCGGCGAGGCGGGTGTTGGCCTGCTGCATGAGGGTGGCGCGGAGTTCGGGTTTGGCGTGGGCCTGGGTGAGGGCGTCGCGGACCCATTGCCAGCGGACTTCGAACGCGGGCGTGGCGTCGATGCGTTCGTCGTCGCCTACTTTGGCGGGGTCGCAGGCGGCGGTTGCCTGGGCGCAGTCGTGGACGAGGGCCTGCACGGCGGCGAGGTGCGCTTGATACTGCTGGGGCGACACCTTCTTGAGGCCGGCGGCGTGCGCGGGCAGGCACACGCTGCCGAGGAGCAGAAGCGCAACGACGCCCGAAGCTTTGAGGTTAGTACAGCGGAGCATCCGTGGGGGCCTCGGCTGCGGGCTGTTCGGCGGTGGCAAGGTCGGGGCCGAGGAGGAAGTCGAGGTCGAAGGCTTCGCGTCGGACTCGCTGGTCGAAGTACACCAGGCAGAGGCCGATGGAGGCCACCGGCGTAATCAGCGAGTGCGCGGCGAAGGTAATGAAGAGCGTAGCCATTTCGCTGAAGATGTGGCTCTTCGTCGGGGCCAGCACGGTCATCATCGCGAAAGGCATCTGGGCGATTCCGGCCCCCATGTTGAGCGCGAAGACTATGAGGCCGACGACGAAGATGCGGCCCTTGGCTCCGGCGGAGAGGTCTTTGCTGCGGCGCATGGCGCGGCGGACCGGGCCGCCTTCGACGACTTTGACGGGCGTGGCCAGCGAGTTGCGAATGTAGGCAATGATGCCGTAAAAACCGGCTCCGATGAAGAGCAGCACCATCAGCACGATGAGCATAACGCTGCTGGTTGGGCCGATGGCGATCTTTAGCGCGGTGACGACGATGAAGGGGATGAAGAGCGCGAGGAAGATCCACGAGGCGCTCCACAGCTGCCAGAGCGCGATGCCGATCCAGGCGTACCACTTGCCGATGACGGCGCGCATGGCGGAGCCGATGCTGACCGGGCGGCTGAGATAGACCTCGGACATCGCGAACGACGTGGCAGCCTGCGTCACGGAGTAGACGAAGAAGTAGATCAGTCCGGCGATGTAGGTGACGATCATGGCGCCGCCGTAGAGTGTGGCAGGGTCTTTGCTGAAGCGGTGGATGAGGACTCGGCCGATCGCGGCGAAGACGAGCTCGACCGCGGCGGCCATCGAGGCGATGCCGGCGAAGAGCCAGAAGCGCGAGCGGTAAAGCGAAAAGGTGCGGTCCAGTATTTCGCCCAGGCTAAGGGGGCGAAGCTCGTACGCAGGCGCTGCGAGGCCAGGGGCTTCGGCGACGTTGTAGTACGAGGATGGGGCGGGCGCAGTGGCCGGAGTCAGCCAATCCTGTTCGGCCATAAATCTCTTCTGCCTCTTTCACTGTTTGGCTGCTTTTGTGGGGATAGTAGCACAGCGGGGCGGCCTTTAAACGATCATCTCACGCAGTGTGGCAGCGACTCGTAATGGGGCCTCGGTGGCGGCCTGCACCTGCTCAACGGTGAGGCCCGGGGCGATCTCCTGTAGCTCGAGGCCGGTGGGTGTCACGACGATCCACGCCATCTCTGTGGCGATGGTGTGGACCACGGCGACGCCGGTCAGGGGTAAGGTGCAGCGGGTCAATATCTTGGGGCGGCCATCTTTGGTGGTGTGCTCCATGGCGACGATCACGCGGCGCGCGCTGGCAACGAGGTCCATCGCTCCGCCCATGCCTTTGACGACCTTGCCGGGGATCATCCAGTTTGCCAACGAACCCGACGCATCCACTTCCATCGCCCCAAGGATGCTGAGGTCGACGTGGCCGCCGCGGATCATCGCGAAGGACTCTGCCGAGGAGAAAAACGAGGTGCCTGGCAGGACGGAGACTGTTTCCTTGCCGGCGTTGATCAGGTCGGGGTCTTCTTCGCCCTCGAGTGGGTAGGGGCCGATGCCGAGCATACCGTTTTCGCTTTGCAGCACGACGTCCATGCCGGGGGGGACGTGGTTCGCGATGAGCGTTGGCATGCCGATGCCCAGGTTGACGTAGAAGCCGTCCTGGAGCTCTCGCGCAACGCGGCGGACTATCAAATTGCGGAGGTCGCGATTGTCCATCAGGCCACCGCCTTTCGAACCGTGCGGCGCTCGATGCGCTTCTCCGACGGCGCGCAGAAGATGCGTTTCACGAAGATGCCCGGGGTGTGGATGAGGTCAGGGTCTAGCTCGCCGGGCTGGACCAACTCTTCTACTTCGGCGATGGTGATGCGCGCGGCGGTCGCCATCATGGGATTGAAGTTGCGCGCAGTGCGGCGGTAGACGAGGTTGCCCTGCGTGTCTCCGCGCCAGGCCTTGACGAGAGCAAAGTCGGCTTTGAGGGCCGTTTCGAGGAGGTAGGCCTTGCCGTCAAACTCGCGCGTCTCCTTGCCCTCCGCGATGATGGTGCCGACGCCAGCGGGGGTGTAGAACGCGGGGATGCCCGCGCCGCCGGCACGAATGCGTTCGGCGAGCGTGCCCTGAGGGATCAGGTCCACCTTCAGCTTGCCGGCGATGACCTGCTGTTCGAGCAGCTTGTTCTCGCCGACGTAGCTTCCGGTGTGCGAAGCGATGAGGCCGGCTTCGAGCATCAGGCCCATGCCGAAACCGTCGACGCCCATGTTGTTGGAGATGGTGTGCAGGCCGCGGACGCCGCGGCGAACGAGCGCGGCGATACAGTTCTCTGGAATGCCGCAGAGGCCGAAGCCGCCGAGCATGAGGGTGGCGCCGTCGGGGATGTCGTAGAGCGCCTCGTCGGCGGTGGCGAAAACTTTGTTCATGCGTGGCGAGAGTATCGGGCGGAGAGGATGAGGGTCAAGCAGTCCAACATTTAGATCGAACAGGCCTGCTGCTGCGTCCTATAGAGGACGCGTTGATTTATGGACGCCGGGAGACTCTCATGGTCGGTTTGCGCGCAGTACGAAACGCTCTTTGTCTGACTTTGCTGGCGCTGGCCGGCTGCACGGGAGGGGCGACGACCTCAGGCATGCGGCTGCCGGAGCCCAAGATCGACGCCCAGCTTGCGGCGACTCCGGGTAAGGCGACGGCGATCTTTGCGGGTGGATGCTTCTGGGGGACCCAGTCCGTGTTTCAACGCATCAAGGGCGTGGTGGCGACGACCGCAGGCTACGATGGCGGAGCCGCTTCTACCGCAACCTACGACCAGGTAACCACCGAGACGACGGGTCATGCGGAGTCCGTGCGTGTCGTCTACGATCCTTCGAAGATTACCTACGGCAAGCTGCTGCAGATCTTCTTTTCCGTGCACGATCCGACCACGCTCAACCGGCAGGGGCCGGATGTGGGAACTTCCTATCGCTCGGCAATTTTCTACACGAACGACGAGCAGAAGAAGATTGCTTCCGCCTACCTCGCGCAGCTTGTGGAGGCGAAGGCGTTTCCGAAGAAGATCGTGACCGAAGTGACGCAGTCGAAGGGGTTCTACGACGCAGAGTCTTATCACCAGGATTATGCGACGAAGAATCCGGACCAGCCGTACATCCTGGTGTGCGACCGGCCCAAGGTGGAGATCGTAAAGAAGAATTTTCCGGAGCTATTCCAGGAGTACAAGCTGAAGAATTAGCCTCAGGTCTTCACGGTGTCGAAGGCGAGATCGAGACGTTCTGCGGCGTAGACGTCTCGATTCACGGGCCGCGTGCCTGTTACCGCTGACACGTCGGACAATATACGGTAGTCCGCCCACCCACAACAATCTTCTTCAACCCGCTTCCGCAGTCGAGACACTTCTCCCCAGCCCGCCCATAGACCTTGTGCTCCAGCTGGAAGAACCCCCGCACCCCATCCGCATCCACATAATCCGACACCGAAGACCCGCCAAGTTCAATCGCCTTAGCCAGTACCTGCTGCAGCGCGCCGTGCAGCCGATCCAGCTCCGCCCGCGTCAGCCTTCCCGCAGCTTTCCGCGGCCGAATCCCAGCCCGAAACAGGCTCTCATCAGCATAAATATTTCCCACCCCATGCAGGATCGACTGATTCAACAGCGCCGCCTTGATCGCCAGCTTGCGGCCCCTGAACAGCTTCGCAAATTCCGCCGCCGAAACTGTAGTCGGCTCGACGCCCGGCCCGGCATAGCCACCTGCCTCCGTCACAACTGACAGCCTGCCAAACCGCCGCGGGTCCACAAACCGCACCTCTCGCCTATCCCCAAGCGAAAGCACAGCATGAGTATGCGGCGGCAGCGGCACTTCACGTTGCGACACCAGCAGCCGCCCCGTCATCCCCAGGTGCACCAGGAACTGCGCCGCATGTTTCTTCCCGCGCGCGAGATCCATCACCACCGTCTTACCCACCCGTCGCACGCGTTCGATACGCGCCCCCGTCAACACCTCCGCAATCTCAGCCTCAGGCGACTTGAACGTCTGCGGCTTGCCACTCGTCCATACCGACAAAATCCGCTGCCCGCGCACCCGCGCATCGACACCATTCGCAACTGTCTCGACTTCGGGGAGTTCAGGCATAAACTATTCGATGCCCTCATGCCGTGCAAAGACCCGGCGCGACCGATAGAACGCATAGCCGATACCGTTGGCGATAGCAAGCGACCCCACAATCTTCACCGCAAACCTCGCCGGGCTGGCAACATCCACAAAGGGATAAGCGTTCAGCACCAGGACCACGATGTTCGTCACAGCACCCACGACCGAGAACGCGACCACCCACCACGGCAGCCGCGCGCGAAGATGATGCGCCCCCAGAAACGCAATCGCGAACATGACCACGTAAGCCAGCGCATAAAACTCCGTAGAGACATTGTTCAGCAAATCGAAAGCCTCCGCCGCTCCACTGCCCACGCTGCAGACAACGATCAGCGCAGCCACGATAGCGGTCGTAAAGTAAACCGAGTTCGCAGGCGTCCGATACTTCGGATGCAGCCGCGTAAACCACGCAGGCACGAGGTGGTCCCACCCAGCAGTCATCGGCAACCTCGTCACGCCGGTAAACAGATAACTCGACGCCCCAAGAATCCGAATCTGCAACAGCAAAATCGTGAACTGCGCAAGAAACGTCGCTGCGCCGCTCCCCGCAAACGCCAGCCGCAGCGTCTGCGGTATCGGCGCAATGTAGTTGATCGCCGTCCCCGGATGCGCATCATGAAACGCTCGCACCGACCCGGTGCCCAGCATAAACATCGCAAACACAATCGGCGTGGCAATCACCACCGACCGCCCAATGTTGCGCGCGGGCGACCGGGTCTCCCCCGCAAGAATCGCTATATACTCAAGCCCCGAAGAGGCAAACAATATCTGCCCAACCAGCGCCAGCGACTGCTTGTCTCCATGCGGCAGCGCAAAAGTAAACGGCGCAAAGTGTACCGCCTCGTGATGCAGCATCGCCCACACCGGCGCCAGGATCAGCAGTGAAAAGGCCAGCATCATCGACGCTCCGCCGACACCATGAATCCACTTCCCAAGCCCCAGCCCCCGCACAGCCGTCCATCCCAGTAACGCCACCAGCACGGCCAGCAGCGAGAACACAAACGCATGGTTCTCTGGCAGGCGCGCCGCCCGAGGCCCAATCATGTAAGCAAACTCACTCGGGATCTGAAACAGAATCGTCGCGATGCTACTCAGCGCATAGAGCCACACATTCCAGGCCGTCATAAATCCCAGCCCATTCCCAAACGCCTTCCGAGCCCACACGTAAAGCCCACCCTCAAGCGGCATCTCGCGGTTCAGGTAGTAAACCGAAATCGCCATTGGCAGATAAAACGCGACCAGCGCCAGCAGCCACACCACCGTCTGCGCCCGCCCCAGTCCAGCCGCCAACCCCACCCACGAACTGCCTACAACGGTAAGCACCTGCGCCAGCACCAAATCCCGCAGCCCAAGCTGGCGGCGAAGAGGGTGCTCCTCAGCTACCGGTTCCTGTGCCAAAATTTCCGCCATGCGTACACCATAAGGCCTCGACCGCCATTTCAGACCGAAGCCGTCAACCTTTCCGCAGCATCCTGATAAAATGAATCATGGGCGCGGGCTTCTTCCGCACGCGCACTCCCACCGCACTCTGGAGCACCCTTGAACAACCTGTCGCGCAGCTCAAAGCGCAAGTCCGCCGTCATCCTCGGAGCCCAGTGGGGCGATGAAGGTAAAGGCAAGATCGTCGACGTTCTCTCCGAAAAATTCGACATCGTAGCCCGCTACGCCGGCGGCCACAACGCCGGACACACCGTCATCATCCACGGCAAAAAGATCGTCCTCCAGCTCATCCCGTGCGGCGTCCTCCGCCCCGGTTGCAAAGGCGTCATCGGCAACGGCGTCGTGCTCGATCCCGCCGCGTTCCTGAACGAAGTCAAGAAGCTCAAGGAAGCCGGCCTCCCCGCCCACGACCCCAAGGCAGGCCAGCTCTTCATCTCCAACCGCGCCCAGGTTATCCTGCCGTACCACCGCATGATCGAGCTCGCCGCCGAGACCGCTCCCGGCCGCCAGACCATCGGCACCACCCGCCGCGGCATCGGCCCCGCGTACGAAGACAAGATCCACCGCAACGGTCTCCGCGTCATCGACCTTCTGAACACCTCGCTTCTCCGCACGCACATCAACAACGCGTGCCACGAAAAAAACACCATCGCCCACGCCCTCTTCGGCACCGCCCCCCTCGACCCCAAGCAGATGTACGAGGAGTACGCCCGCTACGCCGACCAGATCGCCCCCTTCGTTACCGACACCGAGTACCTCCTCAACAAGGCCCTCGCCGACGGCCAGAACATCATGTTCGAAGGCGCGCAGGGAGCGCTCCTCGACATCGACCACGGAACCTACCCCTTCGTGACGAGTTCTTCCTCGACCGCCGGCGGAGCCGTCACCGGAACCGGCGTCGGTCCCACAAAGATCGACACCGTCATCGGCGTCACCAAGGCCTACGTCACCCGCGTCGGCGAAGGCCCGTTCCCCACTGAAATCTCGGACTCTACCGGCGAACTCCTCCGCGCCCGCGGGCAGGAGTACGGCGCGGTCACCGGCCGTCCGCGTCGCTGCGGCTGGCTTGACATTCCGCTCCTCCGCTACTCCAACGCCATCAACGGCACCGAGTGGCTCGTCGTCACTAAGATGGACGTTATGGACGAGTGCCCCGAAATCCCCGTCTGCACCGGCTACAAAATCAACGGCAAAGTCACCGACGTTATCCCCGCCGACATCCGCGGTTTCGAATCCATCGAGCCCGTCTACACCACCCTCAAAGGCTGGATGTGCCCCACCGAAGGCATCACCGACTATGACAAGCTCCCCCAGCTGGCCAAGGACTACATGCACTTCCTCGAGCAGGAAAGCGGTGCAAAAATCGGCATGATTTCCACCGGCCCGGACCGCATTCAAACCATCAACCTGCCCGAATTCGAGGCGGCAATCGGCTAACGCTGTGGTAATCCACCGAGCAATCGGTGGGACAATAGCTCAAATGATCAGCTTCACGGTACGCATGCGTTTCTCTTCCGAGGACCACGACGAGATTGCCCAGATCCTCCGCGAACTCACGCGTTCCTCGCGCCAGGAGCCGGGCTGCGTCAACTACGTCCCTCACTGGGTTGAATCCGACCCCATGACTCTCCTCATCTACGAGCAATATCGCGACGAGGCCGCGGTCGAACACCACCGCGCCTCTCCGCATTTCGCAAAGTTCGCTATCGGCGGCCTCTACCAAAAAATGCTTGATCGCTCCGTCGAAAACCTGCTCGCAATCGCCTGACACGCCGTACCTCGCAACTTAGGCGGCACCACAGCCGTCAAAGCCACCATGGCCCGGAAACTGCCAGACCGCTTTGACTCTTCCGCAAGCCCCGGTCTAACATCCGGTACGCCCATGGTCTGTCATCGCATTTGCGTCTCCAAGCGCCGCAACCTGTTGGTTATCGCGCTTCTGGGTCTGATCGCAAGTGCCTCGCTGGTCGCCATGCCCGTCCACCACAACGCCAAAAAGCGAGCCTCTCTCCAGACCATCCTGGGCCTCGAAGAACAATGGCGCCAGGCTCAACTCAACGGTGACCTTGCTGCCATGGACCGCCTGCTCGCCGATGATTTTGTAGGTATTACAGCCTCCGGGCAGGTGACCACCAAGGCCCAGCAACTCTCCCGTGTGCGCGACCGTGCAATGGTCCTCACCAGGCTCGATCTCTCCGACATCAAGGTGAAGCTGATCGGCTCCATTGCCGTCGTCACCACGCGCGCAGAAGTCCAGGGCACCAGCGATGGAAGGTCCATTTCCGGAGCCTTTCGGTACACCCGCGTTTATCATCGCCTGTCCAACGGATCGTGGAAGATCACCAGCTTCGAAGCCACACGCGTGCCCTCCGACGGGGGCCCCGGAAGCCGTTCCGCCGGCGATGCTGCTGCCACGCCACAGCCCTGAATCTCATCCGGCAAAAAGAAAAACCCGCCCTCGAAGGCGGGTCCAGGAGCCGGGAAAGCTTAGTTAGGCGACATGAGCATTCGTCATACCGGATTTCGCGGATCGCGGCTTCATGCCCGATCGCGAGAATTGCACAAGGTTCAGGCCGCTCACCCGGCGCATCAGCGAGCGTGTGCCGCCCGTCAACCGCGCGTCTTCCGGCTCGCCCGCCGACAGGTTCAGTAACCGCGAAGCAATATCCGTAACCCGGCGCCTCTGCGCTGTCGCACCGTCTTGCGGCTGGTAAAACTTGGCACGGTCACCGCTTTCTACTGCGGCTCTCGCCCCAGTCAGGGGGCGGCGGGGCATTTCCGGAGTGGGACCGAACCGGTTCCGAGGCTGTTCTTTGCTCTTCAATTGTCCGATAGAAGATGGAAACATGGGCCCTTCCTTTCGAGCGATGAAACGCTGTCTGGAGTTTTAGGAGGCCGATGTACGGAGGTGTACATCGCAAATACGTGATGATGTGATGGTGAATAGCGCCGCGGTGTTGCTTTAAATTTGCGCGCCGCTCTACGGCTTCCTGCACAAACGGCTCGATTTCCCGATGCCGGGCTTATTCGGGCAGTTCCTGTGCCAATGCTTCTCGCAACCGACGCCAGCTGTCGGACAGCATCTCCGGCAATATGCGCGTCTCGCCCACCACAGTCATGAAGTTTGTATCTCCGGTCCACCGCGGAAGCGCATGCCAGTGCAGATGATGCGCCACCCCCGCACCCGCCGATTCACCCAGATTCAGCCCCATGTTCAAGCCATCCGGGTGGTAAACCGTTCGCAGCACGCGCTCGGCGCGCCTCAGCAGATAAGTAAGCTCCACAGCCGTCTCGATCGGGAGCGCTGCCAGGCTGGATTCATGCTGATACGGAACCGCCATCAGGTGACCGTTGCTATACGGGAAAGCGTTCAGCACCAGGTATCCCGTCTTGCCGCGTTCCAGCAATCCGACCGATTCTTCGGCCTCAGCCCGATCCATGCCCTTTTTCACGGCATAATCGACGGCCCCCAGCATATTGCAGAAGACGCAATGATAGTCTCCCGGCCATCCGGCCAGTTTCTCCGGTACGCCCTTCTTGCGCGACTTTTCGTGCTCACCCGTGATGTACGCGTAGCGCCAGGGCGTGAAAAGCCGATCCATACTTCGCAATATAGTCGAGTTCAGTTCGCAATTTAGTCGAGTTGGAAAATTCCGGCCCGCACCGCACCATTTGAACGCGTTACGCATGTTGACCCCGGCACACACGGCTGATAGACTTTTAATTGAGCTTAAGCGTGCGGGATTCAGTCGCAGCCGCTCTTCTAAATGCTTCACCTCACTCCTGCTCACATCATCGCTTAGAGTATCTGCCACAACGGCGGCGGCAACTCATCGCCTCCAAACCTTAAGCGTCGACCAGGCCAGAGTGAACCACTGGATCCGGAGTTTAGATATTCATGGCCGACAACGACCACATCCTTTCAACCGAGAGCACACCCCTGAACACGACACTTGAACCCAACGCGACTGACGCGACGACCGAACTCACTTCGGCGCCGACCGACAACATCTCCTCTAACCCCACCTCTGAGACCGTCCACACACCGGACGCTGCACAGAGCGATGTAGCCCAGCATGAAGCCCCCGCAGCACAGACAGAGCAGCCACAGGCCGCTTCGATCTCAGCCGCGGCCGCTGAAACTGAAGCCGAGCCCGAATACGACGCCGAGGACTTTGCCAAGGCGCTCGAAAGCTTCGACCGCGAGCAGGCCGCAGAGAAAGAATCTGCGCAATCCCTGACCGCCGAAGAAGCAGTCGTGACCGGCACCGTAGTGAAAATTACGGACAAGCACGTTGTCATCGACATCGGCCTCAAGTCCGAGGGCCTAATCCCCCTGGACCAGGTGCTGGACCACACCGGAACGCCGAAGTTCAAAGTCGGCGACACGGTAGAGGTTGTTGTTGAACGCGAAGAAGCAGAAGGCGGCTACCTCGTTTCCTACGAGAAGGCCCTCCGTCACAAGGTTTGGGATAAGCTCGAAGAAGCCTGCAACACCAAGTCCCCGGTCAAGGGCATGGTCCTGGCACGCGTCAAGGGTGGTCTCACGGTCGATATCGGCATCAAGGCATTCCTGCCCGGTTCGCAGGTTGAGGTGCGTCCCGTACGCAACCTCGACGGCTACATCGGCACCGAGATCGAAGTCCGCGTCATCAAGCTCAACAAGAAGCGCGGCAACGTCGTCATCTCCCGCAAGGAGCTGCTCGAAGAAGACCAGAACGCCAAGAAGGAAGTCACTCTCTCCACACTCGAAGAGGGTTCCGTCTTCACCGGCGTCGTCAAGAACCTCACCGACTACGGCGCATTCGTCGACATGGGCGGCCTCGACGGCCTGCTCCACATCACCGACATGTCCTGGGGACGCCTCACGCACCCCCGCGACCTCGTCAACGTAGGCGACGAGATCCAGGTCAAGGTCCTCAAGTTCGACAAGGAAAAGCAGCGCGTCTCGCTCGGCTTCAAGCAGCTCACGCCTGATCCGTGGCTCGACGCCATCGAGCGCTATCCCGTCGGTGCACAGGTCCGCGGCCGCGTCCTTTCGGTCACTGACTACGGCGCCTTCGTTGAACTCGAGCAGGGCATCGAAGGCCTCGTCCACGTCTCTGAAATGACCTGGTCGAAGCGCATGAAGCACCCGTCGAAGATGGTCAAGCCCGGCGATGAAGTCGACACGATCATCCTCTCGGTCAACCCCACCGACCGCCGCATCTCGCTTGGCATGAAGCAGCTCCAGGACAATCCCTGGGAGCAGCTCGAAGACAAGTACCCGACCGGCGCCATCATCGAAGGCCGCGTCCGCAACCTCACCGACTTCGGCGCATTCATCGAAATCGAAGACGGCATCGACGGCCTGGTTCACGTTTCGAACCTGTCCTGGACCAAGCGCATCAAGCATCCTTCCGAAGTGCTCAAGAAGGGTGAGAAGGTCAAGGCGATCGTGCTCGGAGTCGAGCCGGAAAACCGCCGCCTCTCACTCGGCGTCAAGCAGCTTCAGCCAGACGTCTGGGATACGTTCTTCGCCCAGCACCGCGTCGGCGATGTCGTCAAGGGCAAGGTCCTGCGCACCGCGCAGTTCGGTGCCTTCGTCGAAATCGCTGAAGGTGTCGAAGGCCTCTGCCACATCTCCGAAGCAGTGGACGATCACGGCAAGCAGGTCGAACTTGAAGTCGGCGCAGAGCACGAGTTCAAGATCGTCAAGATGAACCAGGAAGAGAAGAAGGTTGGTCTCTCGATCAAGGCAGTTGGCGAAGAAGCCAGCCGCGCCGAAGTCGAAAGCTACAAAGAGTCGAACAAGGCACCGAAATCCGGCGGCAAGGGTCAAGGCAGCAGCTCAAGCCCCAGCAACTCCGGCAGCACGACCTTGGGCGACCTCCTCAACTGGAAGAAGTCCGAACGCGAAGACAACGAGTAAGCTCGTTGCACTTGGCAACACGAGGCCGCCCACCCCGGGCGGCCTTCGTGTTTGCCCTGAATAAACTCCGTGACAGTAGCGTCGTCGCGACTTATTCTTTCTAAGAACGAACTGTCGAATTGGGATGAGCACATGGCGCGCAGCAAAATTCTTCGTATGAGCGGTGATGTTCGAAGGCATCCGCGTTACAGCGTGGAAGATGCAGCACGATTCCTTCACATTCCCCTCTCAACGATGAAGGCATGGGTAAGCGGTTATAACCGACGTAGCCGAAGCACAGGATATCGATGCCATTTCGATCCTATGATCATCCCAGCTGATCGCAAGCGAAATCTACTTTCCTTTTACAATCTTGCGGAAGCCCATGTTCTCCGCGCGACCAGAGATAGGGCTGTCCCGCTCAGAAATGTTCGCGCGGCGATGGAGTATGTGAAAACGCATTTCAACGCAGAACATCCACTCATCGAAAATGGCTTCGCGACATCGGGTAAGGAGATCTTCCTAGAGCATCTTGGCCAATGGATCAATGCGACGCGTAGCGGTCAAATCGCCATGGAGAACGTTCTCGATCAATATCTTGCCCGCATCGAAAGAGATACAGACGGAATGCCGACGCAGTTCCATCCATTCCAAAGTACGCACCTCACAATCAATCCTCGCATCTCCTCAGGAAGTCCCGTCATTCGTGGTACCGGCGTGATGATCTCTGTGGTGGCTGCGAGAAGGGAATCCGGAGAATCCGTTCCTGAATTGGCGCGCGATTTTGGCCTGTCCCAGACCGACATTGAAGAAGCGATCAGAGAATTCGCCGCGTAAATCTCATGTCTTTTTCCTAGACCGGAATCTTGGGGCAGAAAAGCTGTCCGCTCTTTTACGCGCCGCCAACATTACGGTTCTCACTCACCATCATCGGTACGGCCCACAGGCTCAAAATATTGAAGATCCAACAATAATCGCTGACTGCGGTAAGCATAGAAATGTTTTGCTCACCGCTGACAGCAATCTTGAGTACAGCTTTGCGCCGGAAATTACCAGCGCGGCCATCGCGATCCTCCTTCTAGGCAACAATAATGAGGGGCCGGACAAGTGGGCACCGCGCATTATTGCTGGCATGCCAGAGATACTCCATGAACTTCGCCGACGCAGGAAGCCCTGCCTCATCCGTCTTTCAGCGGATGCCACGGTCAGTCAAGTTCGTCTCTACAGGAAGCGTGGCACAAGGGCCGTGCAAATTCGCACCAGCAAGGCTCGCCGCATCGAGTTGGCAGCGCTGATTTCGAAACAGTGACCCGAACAATTGCAGTTGAAGAATGGCCAAGAGATTCCATGTGCTTCAAAGAGGTCGTGTTATCTTCGCCTCAGAATAAGTAATGAAACCGCGCAAGCGGAACTTTCACCAGACACAGGACATCGCATGCCCCGCGCCTCTTTCTGCACGCTTTCCCTCGCCGCAATGCTCGTCGCCTCCGCTCACGCCCAGCAATACCCCAACATGCCCTCCGAAACACCCGCCTCGGTCACCATCCCGGCCGACGCCGCCGACTACACCCGCCGCATCGTCATGATCCCCATGCGCGACGGCATCAAGCTCAACACGGTCATCCTCATCCCCAAAGCCGTGACGCCCACCGCGAAGGCCGCAATCCTGATGACCCGCACGCCCTACTCCGCCGCCGCGCTCACCACCAACACGGCCTCTTCGCACCTAGCTTCGAGCCTCTACGGCTACGACAACGCCACCGACGTCATTATCGAGGGCGGCTACATCCGCGTCATCCAGGACGTCCGCGGAAAGTACGGCTCTGAAGGCGATTACGTCATGAATCGTCCCTTCCGCGGCCCACTCAACCCCACCCCCGTAGACCACGCCACCGACACCTACGACACCATCGACTGGCTCATCAAAAACGTTCCCGAATCGAACGGCAAAGTCGGCATCCTCGGCATCTCCTACGACGGCTTCACCTCCGCCGCCGCGCTCGTACATCCACATCCCGCGCTCAAAGTCGCCGTACCCATGAACCCCATGGTCGATGGCTGGCGTGGCGACGACTGGTTTCACAACGGAGCCTTCCGCCAGCAAAACATGGCCTACATCTACGAGCAGGTAGGCACCCGCGACAACTCCGCCAAGTGGTGGACCTCCAACTTCGACGACTATGACATGTTCATGTCCGCCACCTCCGCCGGCGAGCTAGGCCACCGCCGCGGCCTCGAACAAAACGGCTTCTGGCGCAAGATTATCGCGCACCCCGCCTACGACGAGTGGTGGCAAGCCCAGGCGGTAGACCAACTCCTGGCGAAGGAGCCACTAACCGTCCCCACCCTCCTGGTCCACTCCCTCTGGGACGCTGAAGACATCTACGGCGCCATGGCCATCTACAAAGCCATCAAGCCGCACGACACCGCAACCGGCACCCCCGACGAAAAAGTCTTCCTCGCCATGGGCCCCTGGCATCACGGCGGTTCCATCGACGAAGGCTACAACGTGGGCGCAGTCAAATTCGGCGCGGACGAATCCCTCTACTTCCGCCAGAACGTCCTCGGCCCCTTCCTCGCGCATTACCTCAAAGACACCTCCATCCCGCTCCCCGCCCCGGTCACCGTCTTCGAATCCGGCACCAATCAATGGCGCAAACTCCCAGCCTGGCCCGTAGTCTGCACGCAAGCCCCAAACATCATCCCGCCCGCCGCAGCCTGCGCCACGCCCCCGGCAAAACTCTACCTCCACGCCGGCAACTCCCTAAGCTTCACGGCCCCCGCAACCTCCGAAGCCGCCACAACCGAGTACCTCTCCGATCCCGCCCACCCCGTCCCCTTCCGCGCGCGCCCCATCAAGCCCGTCGGTTACACCACGCCCGCGGACTGGGCCGACTGGCTAGCCGACGACCAGCGCGAAGCCTCCGGCCGTCCCGACGTAGCCACCTTCACCAGCGACATCCTCACCGCTCCCGTAAAAATCTCGGGCGAACCCATCGCCAACCTCATCGCCTCCACCTCCGGCACCGACTCCGACTGGGTCGTCAAGCTCATCGACCTCTATCCCGACGAGGTCGCCGGCCAACCCAAAATGGGCGGCTACCAGCTAGCGGTCGCCATGGACATCTTCCGTGGCCGCTACCGCGAATCTTTCACCCACCCCGCGCCCATCCCGGCCAACCAGCCCGAGCTCTACCGCTTCGCGCTCCCCAACGCCAACCACGTCTTCCTCCCCGGCCACCGCATCATGGTGCAGGTCCAGTCGGCATGGTTCCCGCTCTACGACCGCAACCCCCAAACCTTCGTCCCCAACATCTTCTTCGCCAAGCCCGCCGACTACCAGAAAGCCACCCAGCACATCTTCCACTCCGCCACCCAAGCCTCGTCCATCGAGCTCCCGGTAGCCACCCCCTAACGCACCCACACACCGCGACGCTCTCCTCAACCCCACCCCAACTTTGTCATCTCGACCGAAGTGGAGAGACCTGCTTACCGCCCGCACCACCACAACCGCCCGCCCCGTTCAACCATAGCAGCCACACAACCGCAGACCGCCAACCTGCTATCCTCCCCCCATGCTGAAACTAGCGTCACTAGCCCTCGCGACCACCCTAGCCGCCACGTCCGCCCACGCCCAGCTCTCCCCCGAAACCACCGCGAAAATCGACGCCGCCGCGACCAAAATCCTCGCCGAAACCGGCGTCCCCTCCGCCTCCCTCGGCATCGTGCAGGACGGCAAAGTCGCCTACACCAAGGCCTACGGCATGGCCCGCGTCTCGCCTCCGCTCCCCGCCACACCCGACCTCGCCTACCCCATCGGCTCCATCTCCAAGCAGTTCACCGCCGTCGCAGTGTTGCTGCTACAAGAGCAAGGCAAGCTCAGCATCGACGACCCAGTCGCAAAATATTTCCCCGAGCTCACCCGAGCCACCGACGTCAAGCTCCGCAACCTCATGACCATGACCTCCGGCTACGAAGACTTCGCCCCGCAGGACTACTCCATCCCCGCCTGGTATCAAACCCGCGACCCCGCCGTCACAGTGCACGAGTGGGCAGGGAAGCCCCTCGACTTCGAGCCCGGCACCCTCTGGCAGTACTCCAACACCAACTACGTCCTGCTCGCGCTAATCATCCAGAAAGTCACCGGCGAACCCTTCTACAAAT
>CAZZYB010000025.1:0-18184 GCA_964658125.1 uncultured Acetobacteraceae bacterium
GTGGTCAACTTCACCATTCTCCACGTCGACGGCCGGACAGATGACCTCGCCTTTCATTCCCACGCGCTCGTTCGCGACACGCAGCTGGTGCGTTTCATCGCCGCAAAAAAGCGCCCGTCGCTCTACACGCAGGCGAAGACGATGGTGCGTGAGCGCGTGAAGTCGACCTACGACGAACTCTTCAGTCCCGGCAAGAAGGACCGCGCCCTGCGCCTGTTCTACGGCCAGTTACCGTACCATCCGCAACGCATCTGGGCGGGCACGCAGTTTATCGCCGACCTCGACGCGCCCGCCTCGATCCATCTCCCGCCCGAGCTTCCGGTGCTTCCCTCGGCGAAGACTTCGCTCGACGGCATCACGGTCAAGGCCCGCCTCGCGGAGACGGTCGACTGTCACGACGCGAAGAAGGACGACGAAGTCAGAGCGATTGTCACGGAGCCGGTCTTCGATGCGGACCATCACCTGATGCTGGCTGAAGGCGCGGAGCTTCGCGGCATCGTGACGCAGAGCCGCGCCGCACGCAGCTTCGGACGCAACGGTGCGCTGCGCTTTGCCTTCCGCGGCGTTGAGCCAGTAGGCCAGGCCGTGCAGAAGGCCAACGGCATCGTCACCGCCGCCGAGGGCACTGCCGGACAGAACATCACCGTGGACGAGGAAGGCCGCGTCAAGGCCAACCCCGACAAGAACAGGTTTGTCGCGCCCCTGCTGCTGGCCGCTACCGCCCTCGCAGGGCACGACGACGATCACCGTCACGGCACAGGGGACGGCGGCAACGTTGGCGGCATGACGGTTGCTTCCAACGGCTTTGGCCTGGTGGCCCGCGTTCTCGCATTCACCGTCAAGAACCCCAACGTTGCCACGGGCTTTGGAGCCTACGGCTTCGGAAAATCCATCTACTTCCGATTTCTTACCACTGGCAACCAGGTCTCGTTTCGCAAAGACACCGAGGTTGAAGTCCAGCTTTCCGTTCGCTAGAAGTTGAACGTCACTTGCCCTGTCACCGTCCGGGGCGAAACGAAATGCGTCCCCGAAAACGTCGACAGAAAGTTATACAGCGCATACTGATTCGTCACGTTGACCGCGGTAACGCTCACGTTGGTCTTCACGCGTTCGCTGGGCCGATAGTGGTGCATCACATCATCCCAACCTAACGCAGCGTCGAACAAGGTTCGCGGAGCAACCCGCGGCGGATTGCGATCGTCATTTTCCGTACCCGGCGAGGGGATTCGCAACAGCGGCGAAGACAATTGATTGCCCGCACAGCTGTCGAACCGATGTGTAAACGTCGCCTGCACGTTTCCGCAGGTGAGCAGAATCTGCGCCTGCTGATCGTTGGTGAGATAGCTCAGGTCGACTGCGTCGCCGGGGTTCGTTGATGTCGAGTACGGCGCGTTTCCGGCAACCGCCCCGCTCTCATACCGCCACGTCAAGCCGAACCAGGGCAGCGTCTTTCGTGGCTGGTACTGGATGTTGGTCGACTGCTGAAATGCCTGGTCGTGATCGATCCGAAACGGCTCGGAGCTAGTCGTAATCGAATTCTGGTTGAACAGGATTCCGCCAACCTCCGGCGAAAAGAAGCGCGCCCGCGTATGGCCGAGCACTGAGTACGCCGACAACCCGTGTCTCTCCGGCATCGTCAGCTTGATGCCGAACCCATCGATCTTCGACTTCTGCCACTGGATCGGAAATGCCAGCGGCGAGTTCAACAGCGCATCGAAGTCGAAGTCGCGGTCCGTATATTTCCAGAAGTATTCCGCGTTCAGAATCAGATAGCGCCCGACACCCTGCTCAAAACCCGCGTTGTACTGCGAACGTGTCGCGGGCTTCAGCGGCGTAGGTTTGCCTCCAGCTTGCAGGCCGCCGACGCCCGTCGATCCGGACAGCAGCAGGTTCTCGTTGTACGGCGTCAGCATCAGTTTGCCGTACCCGACGCGCAGCACGGTGTTCGACTGCTTGACGTTATACGTAGCCCCAAGCCGCGGCTGCAGCAGTGACCGATGGCTCACGCCCACGTAGCTGTCGATGCGCCCCCCAACCAGCAGCGTCAGGTTTTTGAGCGCAATATTGTCCTGCGCGTAGACCGCTTCCTGCTTGATGTCAGTGTGACCGTTGAAGCGGAACTGTGATCCACCAGCGGTCAGGTCGTACGGAGCCAGTGTCGGTGTTGAGAGCGCGAAGCTATGGCTGGTGACGCCCAGCGCAAAACTCTCATCCAGAAATGTGTGATAAAGCATCGCCCCGAACTTCATCGTGTGAATGCCTTTGAGCAGCGAGAAGTCGGACTTGATACCCGTATTCAGCAGCTTGCGATTTTGCGACAGCGTCACCGGAAGGTCATTGAAGACATTGTGGCTGGGATAGTAGTTGAAGGCGTCCTGGCGCACGTAAGGGTTGATCGAAAGCACGCTGGACGTGCTGAAGATGTGCGTCATCGAAGGCGAAACATTGAAGCTCCCAATCTTCGCGCGCTGGTCCTGCCCGAGGGCCTGCTGATCGAACTGATTGGGCTGCTGAAACCACGACCGCGCCAGCGTCAGGTTCAACTGATACGCGTTCGCCGCGCTCGGTTTGTAGTCGATGCGGTCAAAAAGGTCTTCGCTGTTCCCCTTGTCGTGCATCACCGAAAACTCAGGCGAATCGAGATAACGCCCGCTCTGGTTTCCGTCGACCGTGATGAAGTTCCCATACCGAGCACTGCCCACCGCGAGCGACGCACTGCCCGTCGACGAACCAAAGCTGCCGTAGCTGACACTCACGTTGCCGGTAGGTTTCAACGCCAGGCCTGACCGCGTCGTAGTCTGCACGATGAGAGAAGCCTTGTCGCCGTATTCCGGCGGCGCAATGCCGTCGATCACGTTGACCGACTGAATGGCATTGGTCGAAAGCTGGCTGCCAAAGGTGCGTGATTGCTGGTCGCTGACCGGCTGCCCGTCGATCGAGTAAGTCGTGTCGGCGTGCTCGCCCATAGGGTGGTAGAGACCGTTCGAGTCGGAGGAAATTCCAGGCGTGCTCAACGTAACAACAGACCCCAGGCCCGACGCCGCGCTCTCTACCGGCAGGCGGTCGATGATCACGCGATCGATCGTCGTCGCGGAACTGGCTTCCGTGCTCACCATGTCCGATGCTTCCGCTTCAACGTTGACCACCGTGCTCTCTGAAGCGATGTTCAGCTTCAACGTCGCACTCACTTCGCTGACCGAACGCACATCGGCATCGCCTGTGGCTGACGCAAAGCCCTTCGCCGCAGCCGAGAGGTGATAGTGATTGAACGGCAGGCCCCCGAAACGGAAAGCTCCCGTACCATCGCTGATGGCAGTCCGCTTGAGACCGCTAAGCGGATTCGAAAGTGAAACCGTCGCGCCCGGAATCGCGGCGCCTGTGTTGTCGGTAACGAAGCCGGCCACGCTACCGGAAGTTGCCTGCGCCCGCGCCTGTGCACCCAGCATCACAGCAGAGAAAAGTAGAAAGCAGAATCGTCGCCAAAGGGTGGTCGTGTTGCTCATTGAAGTCTCCTGTCGGTGGAGGCGCGATCACGTCGGAAATATAATCCGCGTGCGTGCGCTCGGGGCCGTTCAGGCAGAGTGTGCAGTTTCCAAACCGTCTTGAAATGTGCGCTCAGCCCGCCGCGTGGGTCCGTGCAAGCGCAGGAGGCGGGCGGCTGAACATCGCAAAAATCCATTGCTTTTGCGGCCCCGCAAGGGCAATCGCAGAGAAGCGCTGAACCGCCCCGGAGACAGGCACAGGGACAACCTGCATCGCCGCGGGCATGGCCGAGTGCATCGCCGCGCACATCGGGCAGCGCTCTTCACCATCGCCCTGCGAGCCGTCGCTCGCCTGGCTAAAGTGGACTCCGTGATCCGGCAGCCAGCGCCCGTGAATATGCGCCGCCTGCGCTGTCCCAACCACCGTCGCCAACATCACGCACAGCATCGCCAGCGCGCGCAACCAGTAAGATTGCGGCAGGGCGGAGCGTCCGCGTTGGAGTCGGGTCGTCAAGTTTTCGGGTCGTGGAGTCCTCGCGCGAGAGGCTCTACCTATAGTTTAGACGCCTTTCGCCATAAAAAGGACGCTCTTGCCCTCACCTACACCTGCGGGGTCCGCGCGTCCGCTAGAATCATCCACGCCGGAGGACTTCATGCAACGCCGTACATTTCTCTCAGCTTCGCTCGCTACAACCGCCGCCGCCCTCGCGCAGGCCGCCCACGCTCAGCCGGCATCCGCCGCGCCGCGGGAGTTCTATCAGCTTCGCCGCTATACCCTCCGCAGCGGACCGCAGGTCAAGCTCAACGAGGACTACTTCGGCGCCGCGCTCATCCCCGCGTTGCGTCGCCTGGGCTTCGGCCCCATCGGCGCCTTCCGCCTGGACATCGGCCCCGAGACGCCGACCAACTACATCCTGATCCCCGGCACATCGGTCGAGGCGCTCACGACGATCGACCTTCAACTCGCCAAGGACGCCGCCTTCGCAGCCGCAGCCGAGCCATACTGGAGCGCCCCTGCCACCGCGCCTGCGTTCCTGCGTGTGGAGGCCTCGCTGCACGCCGCCTTCGAAGGCTGGCCGAAGCTCACACCGCCCGCCTCCGCAGCGACCAAAGGCAAGCGCATCTTACAAATGCGGACCTACGAAAGCCCAAGCTTCGGCGATCACGTCCGCAAAGTTGAAATGTTCCACTCCGGCGAGTTCGAAATCTTCCTCAAAGCCGGCTTCCACCCCGTCTTCTTCGGCGACACGCTCATCGGCCCGCGCATGCCCTCGCTCACTTACATGCTCAGCTTCGCGGACATGGCCGAACTCGACGCGCAGTGGGACCTCTTCCGCAATGCACCCGAGTGGAAGAAGCTCTCCGCCTCGCCGCGTTTCGGCTTCGAGGCGATCGTCAGCAATGTCACTAACTTGATCCTGAGCCCGCTCGCTGCTTCACAGATCTAGCTACTTCGCCAGGACAGCCTGACCCATGTGGAACGACGTATGGTTGGTGCGGCTCAACAGCACCGCAAGCCGATTGCGCGACGGGTCTTTGGCAAAGTCCTCATCTGAAACGGAGGCGTGTTTTTGCAGCCACTCCGGCGGCGTCAGCTTCTCGAACGCGGCAGTCAGTTTGGCGTTGACCTCAATCAGCGCCTCCTTCAACTCGGTCCCCGTCATCGGGTCTGGAAGCGTGCCGTCGGGATTCGTAAGATAAGGCTCGTCGAGCTGCGGATACAGACGCTCGCCCAGCCCAAGCATCGGAAACATACGATCATGCACCGCCGTCAGGTGCCCGACCAGGTACTGCAACCGGTTCTTGCCAGGAGCGACGGTCTTCTGAAGCTGCTCGTCTCCCAGCGCCGCCAAACCCTGTTCCAGTCGCCCAATCACCAGCTTCCATGAACTCACCGCGACGCTCGCCAACATCTCTTCATTCGTCATCTCGACCTGCCTTCAAAGTGATTTCCAACGCAACACTTTGATGCCCATCGAATCATCGAGATGCAAAGTCTTTCGGCAACGCCTACAACTTCACGGCTTTTTTCCCGGGCATGCCTTCCCACAAGCGAAAGCCCCCCGTAACAGCATTACTATTCGAGCCCACCACAACATGCGCTGGCAGGTCCTTCATAAACTTCGCATTGCCGCCGCCCAGCAGCACGCAGTCGCACACCATCGCCGCGCGCAGCAGTTCGATAATGTCCAGCACG
Organism: uncultured Acetobacteraceae bacterium; assembly: GCA_964658125.1. GTDB lineage: Bacteria > Acidobacteriota > Terriglobia > Terriglobales > Acidobacteriaceae > Granulicella. The sequence continues at coordinate 5,680 of CAZZYB010000025.1, forward strand.
GACTTGCGCCACTTATCCTTCCCCCGCCGCTGCAAACCTGCGAGGCCGATGTACTCCTCGTACGTTTTGCCCTTTTTATACGGAAGATGCGCCAGTTCCAGCGACACCACGATGCCCTCGACCACCATCGCCGATCCGAGCCCGGTGCCCGTCCCAAGGAACAGCATCCGCCCGCTCTTGTACCCGCCCAGCGCCTGCATCGCCGCATCGTTCACAAACCGCAGCGGCTTGCCCAGCGCCTTCTCGTAATGGAAATCGACCCAACCCTGCCCCAGATTATGCGGCTCGGAGATGGGCCGGTGATGCTCCACCGGGCCAGGGTACCCGATTGAAATACGGTCGTACTTCCAGCCCTTAGTCGCTGTCAGGACCTGTTGACACATACTCTCCGCCGTCATGAGCGGGCCGGAAGGAATCTTGATGGGAACGGGCGCATCGGTCGACGCCACCTTGACGTTGGTTCCACCGATATCAATGACCAGAATTTTCATACCGATGAATGTAACAGTTATCGAACCGGTAGAGGTTTTCATCACGATTGGGGGAGGTTAAGCGGGAGTTTCCGAAGGCAGAAACAACCGGAACACCGTCCCCGCGCCTTCTTTGCTGCGCACGCGTATTGTGCCGTTGTGCTTGGTCACAATCTCCTGCGAGATCCACAAACCGAGCCCAGTTCCGGTAATGCCTTTCGTCGAAAAGAACGGCTCAAACACCTTCTGCTGTGTCTCCCGGTTCATGCCGGAGCCGGTGTCCGCGACAGTCAATACGACGCCCCGCTTTCCGGTCGACCAGTCCGTGCCGCCGTGGGTGCGCAGGATCAGTTTCCCGCCTTCGATCATCGCGTCCATCGCGTTGCCGACGAGGTTCGCAATCACCTGCCGAATCTCTCCGCTCTGCACAACGACGCTCACGCTGGTCCGGAAATCACGCACCACCTCGATCATCGCCCGCTGCATGCGCGCTTCCAGCAGCGTAATCACCGTCTCAAACAAATCGCGAACATCGGTCGCTTCCTTGTTCGTCGAGCCCCTGTAAAACCGCAGCGTCTGCATCGTGATCTGCGAAACCCGGTCGAGTTCTTTCTGCGCCAGGTCGACGTAGTTGCGCGCATCTTCGGGCAGGTCGGCCAGCGAAACCAGGTAAAGACAGTTGATGATGGCCTCAAGCGGATTGTTAATCTCATGAGCAATCGCCGCGGCAAAACGTCCAGCCACGGCAAGCTTCTCAGTCTGTCGCAAGGCCTGCTCGCTAAGCTTCTGACGGGAAAGGTCCGCGACGAACGCCGCAAACTGGCGCTGCTCCACCGGTACTTCGGGGTTCAGCAGCGCAACGCCAATCAGGACATCAATCAACGCGCCGTCGATGCTCTTGCAAACGCACTCAAATGGAGCTGATGTAGATGCGCCACCCGTGCAGGCGGCCTGCGATTCAAGGATGTCATCGCAAATAGTGGTTACGCTAACGTCCCCCAACATCAGGTCCGGGAGCGAATAATTCAGCAGGCTCGCAATAGCCTGGTTGGCATAAATAATGCGGCCGTCCCCGTCGTTCAGCAGCAGACCCATCGGCATGGCATCGACGAGATGATGAAAGCGCGCCTCGCTCGCTTGCAGTGCAACTTCAGCGGCCAGCTTTCGCCGCCGACCGCGCGCTTCCTTCAACTCACGTTCGACCGCCGGCACCAGCCGCGTCAGGTTCTGTTTGGAAACGTAATCCTGCGCTCCTGCCCGCATGGAATCCACCGCCGTCTGTTCCGATACCGCACCCGACATCATGATGAACGGAATGTCGAAGCCGGTAGCTTTCAGCAACTGCAGCGCCGCCGGCCCGCTGAAGTTGGGCAGGTTATAGTCGCCCAGCACGATGTCCGGATGAGCTTCGCTCTCCAGCGCCGCCATCATGGCGGTGGCAGTTTCCACCCGTGTCATTTCAGGGGCAAAACCGCTGCGGCGCAGATGACGCTCGAGCAGCGCCGCGTCGTCTGGATTGTCTTCCACCAGCAGGATCGCGACGCGTTGTAACTCTAGTTCTTCGGTGGGCATTCGTTGAGCACCAGCCAGTACATTCCCAATTGTCGCGTGGCCTCCGCGAAATCGTTAAAGTTCACCGGCTTGCGGATGTAGCTGTTGACGCCAAGCTGATAGCTGCGCACCACATCGCGCTCCTCGTCAGACGAAGTCAGCACCACGACTGGCAGCGTCCGCGTCTTGTCACAGTCGCGGATCTGCTTCAAGACCTCCAGACCGTCCAGCTTCGGCAGCTTCAAATCCAGCAGGATCACCTGCGGCTTGATGGGGTTCGGCCCGCACAGCAGATTGACGGCCTCTTCGCCATCGCGCGCGACAATGACCTCATTCAGCATGTTGGACTTCTTCAGCGCTCGGATGGTCAGCGCCTCGTGGTCAGGGTCGTCTTCTACCAACAGGATCAACTTCGTCATGTCCGTCATTGAAATCATCCTAGCGTAAACCAAAAAGTTGCTCCACTACCCTCGACACTGTCAGCCCAGATTTTGCCGTGATGGCGACGCACAACGCGTGCTACCGTAGCCAGTCCGATGCCTGACCCCTTGAAATCCCGATCGCCATGCAACCGATTAAAGGCCCCGAAAAGCTTGTCCTTATAATGCATATCGAAGCCGGCCCCGTTGTCGCGAACGAAATAAGCCTCCTCCCCGGCATCCCATCCAAACTCTATTCTTGAATCCGGTTTTTTTGCGCTGAACTTCACCGCATTTCCAAACAAATTCTCCAGCGCGACACGCAGCAGCTTCGCATCGGCCTCGGCCTGCAGGCCTGCTTGAATGGCAAAAACAATCGTCTGCTCCGGGCACTGGTCGACCAATAAGGCGGCAACGTTTTCCGCAAGCGCGCTCACATCCACCGTCTCGCGCTCGATCTCAGCGCGCGTAATGCGAGAAAGCTGCAGCAGCGCATCGATCAGCCCGCCCATCCGCTGCACACCGGCGCGCACACGGCCAATGTAATCCTTGCCTTCCACGCCGACAATCTCGCCATAATCTTCTTCAAGCGCCAGGCTGAACCCGTCGATCGTCCGCAGCGGCGCACGCAGATCGTGCGAGACAGAGTAGCTAAAAGCTTCCAGCTCTTTGTTGGTCGCCTCCAGCTCGGCTGTGCGCTGCTGTACCCGGAGCTCCAGGCTCTCGTTCAGCGCCTGAATCTCCTCTGCCTTGCGCTCGACTTCGATGCGCGATACCGCAAGATTTTCCGCCGTCTGCTCCGCAACCATCCGCAGGCCGCGCTCCCGAACGAAGTACCGGAACATGAAGATGATCAGCAGCAGGTCGAGTACGCTCGCGAAGATCATGGTGTAACGCACCTGCCAGGCAGAACGCCGGGCATCTTCCTTCCTGCCTATCAGCAGGTCGCGCTCGTCGCGTTCCATGTCGTCCGCAATGCCGCGGAGACGGTCCATCTCCTCTCTGCCATTGTCCATCAGCACGGTGACCTGCACGCTGTCCAGGCTTCCGTTCGTGCCGCCGACTGCGTTCATCTCCTCCAGCAGTGAAAGTCTCTGCTCCAGCACCGCGAGCATCTCTGACGCTCGTCGCTGCTGCCGAGGATTGTCGCGGGTCAGTTGCCGGAATGTCGCGATCTCCGCAGGAAGATCTTTCTGCGCCTTGAAGTACGGGTCGAGAAATTTCTCCTGGCGTGAGAGCAGGTATCCGCGGCTCCCCGTCTCAGCGTCCTTCGCGGAACTCATCACGCGCTCAACCTGGGCGATCACCTCCCACGTATGGTCCACCCACCCCTGGCTCTTCTCCAGCTTATCGACCGCGCGCAGCGCCATCCATGCGTTGCCGGCGACGAATAAACTCGCGCCGATCAACACGATCGGCACCAGCCTCCGGTTCAGCTTCGTCATCATCGTGTCTTGCAGCACAGCCATCGTTCCCAAAGATTCCCGTCACGCTGGACTTTAGACCAGCCGCCATTCCCGGTTGCGTCAACCTCAATCTTCTGATGCCGCAAACCGCTCCGCGCGCCGCACGGAATCTATCCCCCCGTACAATAAAAGAGTTTGCAACACCGCGCTTCGCTCCGGAAATTCTTCCCACAGCGGGCCGGCGTTGTCTTCACCCAACCGTCAAGAGGGAACCATGGCCGTACTTACCGACGCGATCAACATCAAGCGCAAATCATTCTTCGAGTTCGAAAACGTTCCGTACTCCTGCCTGGACAAGGAAATTTCCACCCCGACCGCTCGCGGCGGCCAAACTCTCGTGCGCCTCAAAATGCGCAACATGCTCACCAACGCCGTCACCGATAAGACCTTCAAAGCCGGCGACAAGTTCAAGGAACCCGACCTCGAAAAGGTGCCCGCCTCCTTCCTCTACAGCGACTCTGACGGCTCCTACTTCCTCGACCAGGAAAGCTTCGAAACCCTCTCACTGAGCGAAGAAAAAGTCGGCGACGCGCTCGACATGCTGCTCGAAGGCACCATCGTCCAGATCGAAAAATTCAACGGCAACCCCATCGGCCTTGAGCTCCCCATGCACGTCGAACTCACCATCACCTACACCGAACCCGCCGTCCGAGGAGACACCTCCAGCGGCAGCGTCACCAAGGCCGCCAAGCTCGAAACAGGCGCCGAAATCCGCGTCCCGCTCTTCGTCAAGGAAGGCGAAAAAATCAAGATCACCACCGAGACCCGCGAGTTTTACGGCCGCGTCTAGCGCCGCCAAATTCTATGGAACAGCTGCAAGCTTTCAACGGCGACTTCGCGGAACTCGCCTCGCTCATGCGAGGATCGTGGGCCGAAAATGCCCAGGAACCCCTCGCTTACTCCGAGCAGTTCCTCGCCTCCGCGCTCTCACAGCCCGGAGCCTCGCTCGATCTCTGCCCCTCCTTGTACGAAGACGGCAAGCTGGTAGCGTTCGGCGCCGGTCTCCCGCGCAATCTGCGCGTAGGCGATCAGTCCTGCACCGTTCTTCTCGACAGCTTCATCACGGTCGCTTCAACCCACAAGGGCAGGGGTCTGGGCGGCCTCATCTGGAGCGGCATCGCTGACGCCGCAAAGCGCCACGGCCACGACGGCCTGATCACATTCTGCGTTGAAGGCGACCGCATGAACGGCAGCCTGCTGAAGTTCGCGGAGCGCTACAGCCTGCCAACAAAAAAGTCTCTTGCCGTCCGCTACCTCGCCCGCCCCGTGCCCAAAGGCCGCGCGACCGACATCGTCACCGCCGATCCCGCATGTCTCCTGCAGGCCTCAGAAAATCTCGACGCGGCTATAGGATTCAGGCGGGTGTGGACAGCCGATGAGGCAGAGTGGCAATGCCGCTGCCGCGAAGGCGCTCTCGGTGCGAGCCTCGAACGCGATGGCAACCGCGGCGCAATTACGGCTTACGCGATGCCTACAGCCGGACCGAAGCCCGTCCTCTGCGGCCTCGTCGAAGATGTTCTCTGGGACGGCCTCGAACACGCCGACCGCAAACAACTCGTAGCCAGTCTGATGGACGCCGCCAGCGCCGCGAAGCTCGATCTGCTGCTGGTGCCGAACTTGCAATTCACCGAACTCACACCGTTCGCTGAAGCGGGCTTTCGCAGCACCCGCAGAACGCTCCAGATGTACCTCACCTCGTGGAGCGAGAACTTCCCGCTCCACGAAGTGACGTCCGCCTACATCGATGTCTTCTAGGCCAGGCCTTTGAATTCAGGCGCCGTACGAATCGGCTCCGGCCACTCTGCCACGTTGATGCCGTGCTGCTGAACAAACGCATACACCCACCGTTCAAGCCCAAACGCCACGCACACGCTGTGCATCGCGCCATGGCCTTCGATGTTAATGTCGAACGCGCGGCCAAAGAAGTCGGAGTGGTGATTGTGCGAGCCCACAGCCAGCTTCGCGCCGTCCGGCAGTAGCAGCGCGATCTCGAACTTCGTCTCCGAACTAAGCTGAAAGTAAGTCTTCGCGCCCGCATCCGGAGCGATAAAGAATGGATCGCTGGCCGTGCGGATCTCTCCTGCCAGGTCATGCGCATCGAGAAATTTCGCCATCTTGTCCATGGACTGCGTGCGTAGCTCCAGTACCGCTTCGCGATGACCCAGGAAAACAATCTCCCGCATCGTGAAATCCCACAAGCGGCGCAGGTCGGCGAGGTTGCTTCCTTCATACCGGAAGCACTTTCCGCACACCGAGTAAGTCAGCCCGTTCTCCGGCAGCGTCCGCCCCTTGTTCAACGCATAGGTGTGATAGCACACCGCTGGCGACAGGCAAGCTTCCGGAGTATCCATGTGCGACATCGCATGGTTGTCCAACTCATTTACATCGCGATAACGCGCTCGAAACCCCTCAATATTTTCCTTTTCCTCAGTAAGGTGACAAGCGAAGGTCACATTATGTGGAAAGGAACGAAAATAATCGCACTTAGCGAGAACATCCGACGGAATCAGCGTAGGAGTCTGTAGTGGCGATGGGTTCCACTCTTCGCCAAACTCCGTAAAGGTCCGGTCGAAGTAGCGAAAGAGCTGCAGCGCGAGGCCATCAAGCGCCACGATGCCATTAGCAATCGGAAGCAGTCCGGGAATCTTCTCGCACGGCTTGAACGTTGGATTGTCCATCTTCGCCGAGCTGAAAACCATCTTGCGAGTAAGCTGCCGCAGCGACCGCTGAATATTCGTAGCCACCGTCAGCACCTGCTGCGATAACTCCGGCCCAGGCTCCGCATCGGTTACCAGCAGTACTTCATCGCCAGCCTCAGAAAATCGAATATTCGATATACCCTTTGCCAGAAATGCAACCTGCTTGCGAATTTCTTCCTGCGCCATCTCGGAGGCGGGCTTGCCCAGCGGAACTCTTAACTCGTGCGCAGTGCTCATTTCAATCCCTCAATCATTTCAGTCAAATCGTTGGCGGTTCTGCAGGCAATAAACTGTTCGTCGGCAATCGTCACATTAAAGCTGTCTTCAAGCTCCAGCAGCAGCGTCAACGAAGCCAGCGACGTGAGGCCGGCGTCATAGAAATCCTGGTCTGGCGCCAGTTCTGCGATCTCTCCTACGCGCTTCACAACTTCCATGACCGTTTGTAAGGTCGAATCCGTAAGTTCAGGCATTTTTGTCCTTTGCTAAAGATTTCATAGCTCGTGCCGGGTTACCTCCGACAACCGTATCCGGCGGCACACTCGTCATCACGGATGAACCCATCGCTACAACCGAGTTATCCCCAATCGTTACTCCCGGAAAAATAATCGAGTTAGATCCAATCCACACATTCTTGCCGATGACTATCGGCTTCACATCCTCATCTGGAGCCGAGTCGCCCGCCATCCGTCTTTCGGCATCCATCGGGTGTCCTGGGATATCGAACATGGTCACCCCGGCCGCAATCCTGCAATACTCGCCGATGATGATCGACTTGCCAATCCGAAATGAGCTTCCATGCCCGATCCCGGTGTTGCTGCCAATCTCGAGTACCGGGTTGCGTGTATAGCGCGCAGCAAAATTGAAGTTCATCTTCCCATCGAATAGAACATTGTCGCCAACCACAATGCGGCCTTTGCCCTGCACCCACGGAACGTAAATGTCCGTGTGCAATCCCTTGCCGCAGCTGTAACAGTACGACTTCGCCAGCGGCTCCGCGATAAATACTCGGCGAATAAAATAAATAGCCGCACGCAGGTTCTCATAAATTACGCGCACCGGCTTGACCAGAACCATAGGCGCGGGCAAACTGAACTTGGACGAGAAATAGTAAGCGTTCCGCGCCGCGCGAGCGGCCGGATGGTCAGAGAACCTGATCGTCTGCTTGAATCCCATGAAACTCTTAATCCTTGGTGACTCCAGTCTAAACGATCAGGCTCTCACTCCCGCTCATTCTCCGTACGGTACCCAGATGTTCTTGATCTGCGTCGCATGACGGAGGTAATACCTGCCCTCGGCCTGCGCCGGATCAAACCAGTCCACCTGCCGCCCGTCATTGGTCCAGACCTGCTTCAGGTTCCCGATCGACGCCGCCTTCACCATCGCCGTCGCCGCCTCATCACGGAAGCTCCAGATCGCATCGATATCGTCATGTTCCGCCAGCGTTTTACCCAGTTCACTCGCCTTGCCCGCAACGATATTCACCACCCCACCCGGCAAATCGCTCGTGTCAAACACCTGGTAGAGATCCCCCATCAACGTCGCGCAGCGCTCGCTAGGCACGGCAACAACGGTGTTCCCCATAGCAATCGCCGGCAGCACCAGCGACAGGAAACCCAGCAACGGAGCATCATCCGGACACAAAATCCCCACAGTCCCAACTGCCTCCTTCATCGCCAGCGTCACCATCCGAAACGGCGGGTTGTGCACCGAACCCTCGTACTTATCGCACCACGCCGCGTAGCTGAACGCCCGCTCCACGCCATAGTCGAACTCGATCGCCGCCTGCTCCTGCCCGACGAACGCACCCAGCTTCTGCACAATCTCCGCGCGCCGCTGCACCATATTTTCGGCAATAAAGTAGATCACCTGCGCCCGTCCATGCGCCGTGTTCTTGCCCCACTTCGATGCCGCCCGCGCCGCTTCCACAGCGTTCCGAATGTCCTTGCGATTGCCCAACGGAGCCTCGCCCACCAGGTCCCCGTTCGCCGCATAAACCGGAAAGCTATAGCCTGAATCCGGCCGCGCCTGTTTGCCGCCAATGTACTGCTTCACCGTGCGGTCAATGAAATAACCCACCGACGCGCCACGCTCCTCGTCAAAACCTTCCGGCTCGTCAACAATCGGTTCGGGCAGGGAAGTGACGGGCTTGGTTTTCAACTCATCGTGCAGCCACGCCGGTTCGAGGTACTCATACATCCCCTCCTTGCCTCCCTCGCGTCCATAGCCCGACTCGCGATATCCGCCAAACCCGCAAGCTGCATCGAAAAGATTCGTTCCATTGACCCATACCACGCCGGCCTTTACCTGCGCGGCCACATCCAGCGCCACATTGATGTTCTCGCTCCACACACACGCGGCCAGCCCATACGTCGTATTATTCGCAAGCTCGACAGCCTCAGCCGGCGTGCGGAACGTCATCGCCACCAGCACCGGCCCAAAAATCTCTTCCTGCGCGACAGTCGAAGCAGGCGACACGCCGGTCAGCAGCGTCGGCTTCAGGAACAGACCCTTCGCGGGCACATCGATATCCGGCTGCCAGCAAGTCGCGCCTTCCTGCACGCCAATCTCAATCAGCGACTTGATGCGGTCGTACTGCACCTGGTCGACGATCGCTCCAATATCAATCGCCTTATCCAGCGGCGACCCCACACGCAGCGTCTCCATGCGCATACGAATCTTGTCGTAAAGTTTCTCCGCAACCCGCTCCTGCACCAGCAGCCGCGACCCCGCACAACACACCTGCCCTTGGTTGAACCAGATGCCATCCACCAGTCCCTCAACAGCCGAGTCCAGATCAGCATCGTCGAACACAATAAACGGCGACTTGCCACCCAGCTCCAGCGAAAGCTTCTTCGTAGTCTTCGCAGTAGCCTTGCGAATAATCCGCCCAACCTCGGTCGATCCCGTAAACGCAATTTTGTCGATGTCCGCATGCTCGACAATCGCCGCGCCCGTCTTGCCGTCGCCATGAATAACGTTCAGCACGCCCTTCGGCAGCCCAATCTCATGCGCAATCTCCGCCAGCGCAATCGCCGACATCGGCGTAAACTCCGCCGGCTTGATGACCACAGTATTGCCCGCCGCGAGCGCCGGTGCCACCTTCCAGGCAAACATCAGCAGCGGAAAATTCCACGGAATAATCTGCCCCACAACCCCCACCGGCACATACCCCGGAAACTCTTCATCCAGCAATTGCGCCCACCCCGCATGATGATAGAAATGCCGCGCCACCAACGGAATATCAATATCCCGCGACTCACGAATCGACTTACCGTTATCGATCGTCTCCAGCACCGCCAGCCGCCGCGAGTGCTTCTGCACCTGCCGCGCAAACGCATACAAATACCGCGCCCTCTGATGCCCGGTCAGCGCCTGCCACCCCGGCAGCGCCGCACGAGCAGCCTTCACCGCCCGATCAACATCGGCAGCATCAGCCGTCGCAATCTTCGCAATCACATCACCAGTAGCGGGATTCCGCGTCTCGAAGCCGGCCCCGCCAGCCTTCGTCCAAGCCCCATCGATATAGTGCCCGAAGCTCCGCTTATGCGCGTCGAGCCACTTCATCACTTCGCTCGCATCTTCCGGCGCCGGTCCATATTCCATGCTGTAAAACTTCTCCACGATGCTGCTTGCCATATTCAACTCCGTTCATCAAAAAGTTCATTTTTAGGTAGTCCGGCATTCTCCAGAGAGTCTGAAAGGGCTTCTCGGCAGGTAGATAAATGCCTACTGGCACCGCGTACTCGCGCAACTTCTCCAAGTACAGTCAAAAGACCTGCTCCAGATCCAACGAGCAAGAGTTTTTGCCGAGTGAGGTTTCTGTTTGAAGGCAGATTTTTGGAAAAGAAAAACAGAACTGCCAACCCAACGAAAAACAGACTCAAAGTGACGAACATTCTTTTTCTCGCTTTGGCCGAATTCTTCTCAGCTTGAGCAAGCCACCACCGATCTTTGTCTATGTCGTTAACAAGCTCAGGCGGCGGCATCATGCAATCGGGTGCCGATACGCCGCCGAGTACCTTCCACTAACATGGTGCTCCAACTGCCGCTCGATATCCGCAAGCATCGAACTAGCCCCATACCGAAACAGCGTCGGCTCGAGCCACGGCCGCCCCAGCTCATCCTTCATAAGCGCCATCCAGTCGAGCGCCTGTTTCGCCGTCTTGATCCCCCCCGCGGGCTTATACCCAACCGCCATCCCCGTCCGCTCCGCATATTCCCGAATCGCCCGCACCATCACCAAACTCACCGGGAGCGTAGCATTCACGGCCTCTTTCCCCGTAGAAGTCTTGATGAAGTCCGACCCCGCCATCATCGCCACCCAGCTAGCCCGCGCCACATTCCGCAGCGTCAGTAAGTCGCCGGTCCCAAGAATCGCCTTCATATGCGCCGCCCCGCAAGCTTCCTTGAACGCGGCCACCTCGTCATACAGAGCGTTCCATTCGCCATTGAAAACATGCGCCCGCGTGATCACAATATCAATCTCGCTAGCCCCCGCCTCAACACTCCGCTTAATTTCCTCAACGCGCTCCGCCAGCGGCGACAGCCCAGCCGGAAACCCCGTCGACACCGCCGCCACCGGTATCCCCGACCCCTCCAGCGCCTTCACCGCCGTCTCCACAAACGCGTGGTAAACACACACCGCACCCACATGCAGATGAAGCTCTTCAATCCCCAGCGCCTTCACCAGGTGGTCCTGCACCGGCCGCTTCGCCTTCGCGCAAAGCCGCTTCACGCGGTCTGCAGAATCATCGCCCGACAGCGTAGTCAAATCCATACAAGCAATCGCGCGCAGCAACCAGGCCGCCTGCCAGTCCTTCTTCACACTTCGCCGAGTCCCAATCGTCGCCGCCCGCCGCTCCACCGCCGACGTGTTGACGCGAACTTCCTCCACCCAATCCAGTTCCAGTTTCATCCGCCGATTTGCCGTCAACTCCCGTCCATGCAGCGTCACCGGCACGGCCTCGCCAAGCGCATGCCCACTCGGCGCCGCCTTCGCGCTCTCTTCCGCTTTCTTCAACAATTCAGCCATGCAGACCCCAACAATCCGGCCCGCCCATACTCCGGCGGGCCTATACATCCGAATCAAAAGTGTATACCCGCGCCAGTGCTACTCCAGCGTAGGCACCTCTACCCCGAGCACCTTCGCCATCGCTGCCACGGCCACACTGTGGTCGTCCCGCTGCGGCATTCCCGACACGATCACGCTGCCCACCGGCCCCACGCCGCGCACCCACACCGGGACCCCGCCGCCATGCGCCGCATAGTCCGCCAGCGTCAACCCATGCCGCCCCTCCATCGTCTCGCCATCGCGTTCCAGCATCCGTCCCACCGCATACGAGCTCCGCGCAAACCGCCGCACCGTATTCCGTTTCCGCCGAATCCAATCCGCCTGCCCTGGAGTAGCGCCCACAGTCGCCGCGGTAAACAAAACCTGCCCGGCCAACTCAATCTCCGCCGTCCCGCCAGCGCCGCGCGCCACCAGCATCTCGCGCAGCACGCCACCCAGCCGCCACGCCACATCCGCGTCAAACGCGTCCCATCGCAGCAGCTCTTCCTGCCGCCCAATCACTACCAGATCATCCGCCACACTCATAGGCACCTCGCGCATCCATTCTCACATCGAATCTCAGGTTGGTTTTTAGGGCCCCGCTTTACCAGGCTCGAAAGGAAAATGTTTGGCTCCCGTTTCGTCTCGGCCCAACCTTGACGCCGCTCACCTCCGCCGCCAGATGGAGCAATACTTCGACGCTGCTACGGACGGCATCATCTTCCTTGACCGCGACTACTGCATGACCTTTCTCAACCGCCGGGCGCAGGAGATTCTCGCCGCCAGTGGCGATGCGGTCGGCGAAAACCTTTTCGAAAAATACCCCTTTACCGTCTACCCAGGGTCCCCC